>DASWHU010000164.1:0-2956 GCA_036398035.1 Alphaproteobacteria bacterium
CCACCCTCCGGGCCCGGTCACCGAACCGGGCCGCGAGAGGAGCCGCGACCGTCACCCTTTCCCCTTGGAATCGTCAGACTGGGGCCGAACTATTAGCAATTCGTTAACGAACGCCGCGGACAGTGGCCGCCATGGCCACCCCGAGGACCTTGGACAGTGCGCGCGCCGGGCGCCGGGCGCTGGTGCTCGCGGCGCTGCTGGCGGCCGCCGGCGGCTGCACGCCGCGCGACGTCACCTCGGTCGAGAACGGCGTCTGGCAGATGGTCACCGGCCACGACAAGCCGATCATCCTCGAGCCGCCGCCGCCGCCGGTCTACTGCTACCGCACCATCGGCGGCCCGCAGTGCGAGGACCAGCCGATCGAGCGCGACCGCAGCGCGGCGATTCGTTAGCGCCGCCGACTCGGCCCTTTCCTCGCCGACCCGGCCCCACTATGATCCGCGCGCCCGTCGTTGCCGCGGCTTTCGCGGCCCCCTGACCCTTCCCGTTTGCCGCGAGATCCATGCACGAGTATCGAACCCATAATTGCGGTGAGCTGACGCTCGACCATGTCGGGCGGGAGGTCCGGCTGTCGGGCTGGGTGCACCGCAAGCGCGACCACGGCAACCTGCTGTTCATCGATGTGCGCGATCGCTTCGGCCTTACCCAGTGCGTGGTCGAGCAGGGCGGCGCCCATTTCGAGGCGGTCGCGGCGGTGCGCCCGGAAAGCGTGGTGACAGTGACCGGCAAGGCGGTGGCGCGCAGCGAGGACACGGTCAACCCACGCCTCGCCACCGGCCATGTCGAGGTGCGCATCGCCGACTTCGCGGTCCAGTCGGCGGCCGAGGTGCTGCCGATGCAGGTCGCGGGCGAGCAGGACTATTCCGAGGAGATGCGCCTGCGCTACCGGTTCCTGGACTTGCGCCGCGAGCACATGCAGCGCAACATCAGGCTGCGCGCCGACATCATCGCCAGCATCCGCCGGCGCATGATCGCCCAGGGCTTCACCGAGTTTCAGACCCCGATCCTGACCTCGTCCAGCCCCGAGGGCGCGCGCGACTTCCTGGTGCCGAGCCGGCTGCACCCGGGCAAGTTCTACGCCCTGCCCCAGGCGCCGCAGCAGTTCAAGCAGCTGATCATGGTCGCGGGCTTCGACCGCTACTTCCAGATCGCGCCCTGCTTCCGCGACGAGGACGCGCGCGCCGACCGCAGCCCGGGCGAGTTCTACCAGCTCGACATGGAGATGTCGTTCGCGACCCAGGAGGACGTGTTCGCCGCGATCGAGCCGGTCCTCCACGGGGTGTTCGAGGAGTTCGCAAGCTGGCGCGTCTCGCCGCGGCCGTTCCCGCGCATCCCCTTCGCCGAGGCGATGCTCAGATACGGCACCGACAAGCCCGACCTGCGCAACCCGATCCTGATCAGTGACGTGACCGAGGCGTTCCGCATGGAGGGCGTCGAGTTCAAGGCATTCCGCACCGCCATCGACAGGGGCGCGGTGGTGCGCGCGATCCCGGCGCCGGGCGCCGCCGAGCGCCCGCGCAGCTTCTTCGACAAGCTCAACGACTGGGCGCGCGCGGAAGGCGCGCCTGGGCTCGGCTACATCGTGTTCGACGCCGAGGGTGCCGGCAAGGGGCCGATCGCCAAGTTCGTGCCCGCCGCGGCGCAGGCCGCGATCCTCGAGGCCGCCGGCGCCGGCGCGGGCGACGCGGTGTTCTTCGTCTGCATGACGCCCAGCGAGGCGGCCGAGTTCGCCGGGCGCGTGCGCACCCGCTTGGGCGACGAGCTCGATTTGCTGGAGACGGACGTGTTCAGGTTCTGCTGGACGGTCGACTTCCCGCTCTACGAGCCCGACGAGGAGACCGGCGGGGTCAAGTTCAGCCACAACCCGTTCTCGATGCCCCAGGGCGGGCTCGAGGCGCTCGAGACCAGCGACCCGCTCGACATCCGCGCCTTCCAGTACGACATCGTCTGCAACGGCGTCGAGCTGTCCTCGGGCGCGATCCGCAACCACCGCCCCGACATCATGATCAAGGCGTTCGCCATCGCCGGCTACGCGGCGGAGGACGTCGAGGCGCGCTTCGGCGGCATGCTGCGCGCGTTCCGCTTCGGCGCCCCGCCGCACGGCGGCATCGCGCCCGGCATCGACCGCATCGTCATGCTTCTCGCCCACGAGCCCAACATCCGCGAGGTGATCCTGTTCCCGATGAACCAGCAGGCCGAGGACCTGCTGATGGGCGCCCCCAGCGAGGTCGACGACAAGCACCTGCGCGAGCTCCACATCCGCGTCGCCCTGCCGCCCAAGGCGAAGCAGGAGTGAGCGCCGCCGCTCAGGCGGCGTAGGCGAGCACCTGCTTGGTGCCCTCGACGATCATCGATACGGCGACCACCGCAACCACCGCCAGGCCCAGATAGCCGAGCCAACGCCAGCGCTCGATCAGGCGCGCGACCAGGTTGGCTGCGAAGCCCATCAGCGCCACCGACAGCGCCAGCCCGAACACCAGCACCCAGACGTGATGACGCGCGGTGCCGGCGACCGCGAGCACGTTGTCGAGCGACATCGACACGTCGGCGACCACGATCTGCCAGATCGCCGAGCGGAAGCTCGACACCGGCCGCGCGGGTGCGGCCGCGCCGGGATCGGCTGCGCCCGCGGCGGCCCCGGCCGGCGCCGGCACGCGCGATGCCTCGAGCTCGCGCCACATCTTCCACGCCACCCACAACAGCAGCAGCCCGCCGGCGAGCACCAGGCCGATGATCGCGAGCAGGGAGCTTGCCACCACCGCGAAGGCGATCCTGAGCACCATCGCCGCGAGCACGCCGAACAGGATCGCGCGCGGGCGCAGCTCGGCCGGCAGGCGCGCCGCGACCGCGCCGACCACGATCGCGTTGTCGCCGGCGAGCACCAGGTCGACCAGGATCACCGAGGCGAGGGCGACCAGCTCGCCGCTCAGGACGTCGTAGACCGGCATGGCTCCTC
>DASWHU010000165.1:0-5314 GCA_036398035.1 Alphaproteobacteria bacterium
ATCGCGCTCGGCTACGTGTTCGACATCACCTTGCGCGGCGGCGACGCGACGCCGCTGGAGGGCTGAGCGATGGGGCATGGCCAGACCCCGTCGCAGACCGTCGGCCCGTTCTTCGCCTACTGCCTGACCTCCGACCAGTACGGCTACCCGTTCCGCGGCCTCGCCGGGCCGGCGATGGCCGGCGAGGAGTGCGCGGGCGAGCACATCCGGCTGGTCGGGCGCGTGCTCGACGGCGACGGCAAACCGATCGACGACGCGGTGATCGAGCTGTGGCAGGCCGATTCGCGCGGCCGCTACGCGCATCCCGCGGATGCGCGCGGCACCAACGCGCCGTTCGCCGGCTTCGGCCGCTGCGGCACCGGCACCGACCCGGAGCGCCGCTTCGCCTTCGACACGATCAAGCCGGGCGCGATCGGCGACGGCCAGGCGCCGCACCTCAACCTGGTGGTGTTCATGCGCGGGCTGCTGAGCCACCTCTACACCCGCGCCTACTCCTCCGACGTGGCGGCGGCGAACGCCGCCGACCCGGTGCTGGCGACGGTGGCCGCGGAGCGCCGCGCGACCCTGCTCGCCGAGCGCGCGCAGACCGCCCGCGGCGTCGTCTACCGCTTCGACATCCGCATGCAGGGCGAGCATGAGACGGTGTTCTTCGATGTCTGAGCGCCGCCGGCGCGGATGACCGTATCGGCTCTGGAGTCCGCGATCACCGGCATGCTGCTCTCGGACGCCGAGACCGCGGCGCTGTTGTCCGATGGCGCGCACATCGATGCCATGCTACGGGTCGAGGCGGCGCTGGCGCGCGCCGAGGCGGAGGCGGGCGCGATCCCGGCGCAAGCCGCGCGCCGGATCGCCGAGGTCGCGGCGACGCTCGCGGTGGCGCCCGAGAGCC
Source organism: Alphaproteobacteria bacterium (assembly GCA_036398035.1). Lineage (GTDB taxonomy): Bacteria > Pseudomonadota > Alphaproteobacteria > UBA7887 > UBA7887 > DASWHU01. The sequence continues at coordinate 890 of DASWHU010000165.1, forward strand.
TCGCCGCCGGCACGGCCGAGGCCGGAGTCCCGGTCGCGGCGCTGGCGGCCAAGCTGCGCCAGGCGGTCGGCGCGGACGCGGCCGATTTCGTCCACTGGGGCGCGACCAGCCAGGACGTCATCGACACCGCGCTGGTGCTCAGGCTCGGCACCGTGCTGGCGCTGTTCGAGACGCGCATCAAGGGCCTGTGCGCCGCGCTCGCGGACCTCGCCGAAAAACATCGCGATACGGCGATGGCGGCGCGCACCCGCTCGCAGCAGGCGGTGCCGACCAGCTTCGGCCTCAAGGCCGCGGGCTGGCGAGCGCCGCTGGTGCGCGACCTGGCGCGCCTCGCCGAGCTCAGGCCGCGGCTGCTGGTGGTCTCGCTCGGCGGTGCAGGCGGCACCCTGGCGGCGCTCGGCGATGCCGGGCTCGCGGTCGAGGCGGCGTTTGCCCGCGACCTCGCACTCGGCGTCGCGCCGCTGCCCTGGCACACCCAGCGCGATGCGATCTGCGAGCTCGCCGGCTGGCTCGCGCTGGTCACCGGCTCGCTCGGCAAGATGGCCGACGACATCATCCTGCTCGCCCAGTCCGAGGTCGGCGAGGTGCGCGCGGGCGCGGGCGGCGGCTCCTCGACCATGCCCAACAAGGCGAACCCGATCCTGCCCGAGGCGCTGGTCGCGCTCGCCCGCTTCAACGCCGCTCAAGCGGGCGCCGTGCACCAGGCGATGCTGCAGGCGCACGAGCGCGCCGGCCCCGGCTGGCAGCTCGAGTGGCTGACCGTGCCGCAGATGGCGCTCGCCACCGGCGCGGCGCTCCGCCACGCGGCGGCGATCCTCGGCGCGCTCAGGGTGGATCCGGCGCGCATGCGCGCCAATCTCGACGCCTCGAACGGCCTGGTGCTGGCCGAGGCGGCGAGCTTCGCGCTCGCCCGCCACATGCCGCGCAGCCAGGCCCGGGCGCTGGTCGAGGACGCCTGCCGCGAGGCGCGCGCGGGCGGCGGCCACGTGATCGACATCCTGGCGAAGCGATGCGCCGCGCCGGTCGACTGGCGGGCGCTCAAGGACCCGGCCAACTATCTCGGCGCCGCGGCGGCGCTGATCGAGCGCGCGCTCAAGGAAACACCATGACCGGTCCGATCAGCGGCGGCGAGGCGATCATCGAGGCGGTGGCGCGCCACGGCGCCGATACCGTGTTCGGCCTGCCCGGCGCCCAGATCTATCCGCTGTTCGACGCGCTCGAGCGCGCCGGCGGGCGCATCGCCACCGTCACCTGCCGGCACGAGCAGGCGGCCGGCTACATGGCGTTCGGCTACGCCGCCTCGACCGGCCGGCCCGGGGTCTATGCGGTGGTGCCGGGGCCGGGCGTGCTCAACACCTCGGCGGCGCTGTGCACCGCGGCCGGCTGCAACGCGCCGGTGCTGTGCCTGACCGGCGAGGTGCCGCACGAGTTCCTGGGCCAGCGCCGCGGCCATTTGCACGAGCTGCCCGACCAGCTTGCGACCTTACGCTCGCTGATCAAGTGGGCCGAGCGCATCGACAAACCCGGGGACGCGCCGCGGCTGGTCGGCGAGGCGTTCCGCCACATGCTGTCGGGACGGCGCGGGCCGGTGGCGCTCGAGATGTGCTGGGACAGCATGGCGGCGACGGCGGAGGTGTCGTTCCCCGAGCCGCTCGCGCCCGACCCCGCGCCCGAGCCCGATCCGGACGCGGTCGCCCGGGCGGCGAAGCTGCTCGCCGGCGCGGCCGCGCCGATGATCATGGTCGGCGGCGGCGCGCAAGCGGCGGCGGCCGAGGTGCTCGAGCTCGCCGAGCTGCTCGACGCGCCGGTCGCCGCGTTCCGCGCCGGGCGCGGCGTGGTCTCGGAAGCGCACGCGCTCGGCATCTCCTCGGCCGCGGCGTACGCGTTGTGGCCCGAGACCGACGTGCTGCTCGGCATCGGCACGCGGCTCGAGATGCCGTACATGCGCTGGACCGGCATGATGCGCTACATCGCCCGCCCGGCGCCGCCGCCCGAGCTGATCCGCATCGACATCGACGCCGAAGAGATGACGCGGCTGGTGCCCCAGGTCGGCATCGTCGCCGACGCGGCGCTGGGTGCGCGCGCGCTCGCCGCGGCGGTCAGGCGGATCGGGCGCGGCCGGCGCGGCGAGCGGGCGCGGATCGCCGCCGCCAAGGCCGAGGCGCGGCAGAGGATCGAGGCGGTGCAGCCCGAGATCGCCTATCTCGACGTGATCCGCGATGTGCTGCCGCGGGACGGCTTCTTCGTCGAGGAACTGTGCCAGGTCGGCTTCGCGTCCTATTACGGCTTCCCGGTGCTCCGCCCCCGCACCTACGTCACCCCGGGCTACCAGGGCACGCTCGGCTTCGGCTTCCCGACCGCGCTCGGGGTCAAGGTCGCCAACCCGGACAAGGCGGTGGTGTCGATCGCCGGCGACGGCGGCTTCATGTTCGGGTTGCAGGAGCTCGCCACCGCGGCGCAGTACGGCATCGCCGTGGTGACTCTCGTGTTCAACAACAATTCGTACGGCAACGTCCGCCGCGACCAGCAGCGCCTGTTCCAGGGCCGGGTCATCGGCGCCGACCTGGTCAACCCCGACTTCGTCGCCCTCGCCGAGAGCTTCGGCGTGCGGGCTGAGCGCGTCGCCTCGCCGGCCGCGTTGAAGCCCGCGCTCGCCCGGGCGCTGGACGCGGGCGCGCCGGCCCTGATCGAGGTCGCGATTCCTAAGGACAGCGAGGCCTCACCGTGGCCGTTCATCCACCCCGAACCGCCGCGCCGGTGAGCCCCGCCCGGCGGCGGCCGGCCCGCTATCAGGGCGCCGGATCGGTCGGCAGGAACTTGGGCGGCTCGCGGTACCTGGTCGCCTGCTCGAAGGCGTAGGCGAGCTTGATCAGGGTCGGCTCGCTCCACGCCGCGCCCATGAACGAGATGCCTACGGGTATGCCGTTGATGTAGCCGGCCGGCATCGAGATGTGCGGCGTGCCCGCGACCGCCGCCACCGAGGCCACCCAGTGCGCGGTCGCCCAGGCCGGCATCAGGTGGTCGCCGAGGGTGATGTCGATCGGCATGATCGGGCCGAGGGTGGGGGCGACGATCGCCACCACGTCGTTGCTGGCGAGCGTCGCGTCGATGCCTTCGGGCCCCGCCAGGCGCACGCACTCGGCGCGGTCGTCGATATATTTCTGGTCGGTCAGCGGCCCGCCGTTCGCTTCCGAGAGCTGGAAGAACTCCTGCTGGAAGAACGGCATCTCCTTTTGCTTGTTGCCGTCGTTGAACGCGATCAGGTCCGCGAGCGACTGCGGGCCCGCGTTCGACCGGCCCCTGAGATAGCTGCCGAGGTCGTCCTTCAGCTCGTAGAAGAACGTGGTCACCTCGCAGCCGCCGAACTTGCCCGCGGTCTCGACATTGGCCGGATCGACGATCACCGCCCCCGCTTGCCGCATGGCCTCGATGCTGCGCTCGATCAGGGCGTCGATGCCCTCGTGGTAGCCGAAGTAGTTGCGCGCGACGCCGATGCGCGCGCCCTCGAGGCCGTTGGTATCCAGGAACTGGGTGTAGTCGGTATTGGCCGGGCGTGCGCGCATGGTTGCGGGATCGCGCTCATCGACGCCCGTAATCGCGCTGAGCACGGTCGCGGCGTCGGCGACGGTGCGCGCGAGCGGCCCGACCACGTCCTGGCTGTGCGCGCCGGGCACCACGCCCGAGCGCCCGACCAGGCCCATGGTCGGCTTGATGCCGACGATCGAGTTGGCCGCCGCCGGGCAGGTGATCGAGCCGTCGGTCTCGGTGCCGATGGCGACCGCGACGATGTTGGCCGCGACCGCCGCGCCCGAGCCCGAGCTCGACCCGCACGGGCTGCGGGTGAGGATGTAGGGGTTGCGGGTCTGGCCGCCGCGCGGGCTCCAGCCGCTGGTGCCGCGGGTCGAGCGGAAGTAGGCCCACACGCTCATGTTCGCCTTGCCGAGGATCACCGCGCCGGCCGCGCGCAGCTGGGCGGCGACGAATGCGTCCTCCGCCACCGGCAGCCCCTCGAGCGCATACGAGCCCGCAGTGGTGTGCAACTTGTCGGCGGTCTCGATGTTGTCCTTGAGCAGGACCGGGATGCCGTGCAGCGGGCCGAGCAGCTTGCCGTCGCGACGCTCGGCATCGCGCTGGTCGGCTAGGCTGAGCGCGTCCGGGTTGACCTCGAGCACCGAGTTGATGGTCGGCCCCGCCCGGTCGACCGTCCTGATCTGCTCGAGATAGGCCTCGACGATGGAGCGCGCGGTGTACTTGCCCGACGCCATGCCCTGCTGAAGGTCGGCGATGGTGGCCTCGTCGAGCGCGCCGGATTGCGCCGGCGCAACCGTTGTCCAGGCAACGATGGCCGCGGCGGCGACCGCGGCGGCGAGCCTGGTGACAGCCCATGACCGTAAAGACATCACGATCCTCCCCTGCTGGCGTTCC
>DASWHU010000166.1:0-6533 GCA_036398035.1 Alphaproteobacteria bacterium
CGTCGTCGAGGGCGAGCAGGAAGTCGATGAGGTCGGTCTGCTCGGCCGGGGTGAAGCCGGCGGCGGCGTCGGCCCAGAAGGCGTGGCCGGTGCCGTCGAGGTTGCTCCTGACCAAGCCCGGCGAGGCCTGGTTGGCGGCGATGACGGCGGCGCGCAAGGTCCGGTCGAGGAGCGCGCGCAGGCTCGCCGCGGCATCGGCGTTGATGCCCTGCGCCAAGGTCCCGGGCACGCCGAGGCCCGCGGGGTCGGCGATCGCGAAGCTGCCGTCGCCGGGGTAGCTCAGCGCGCCCGCGCGCACCGCGACGCCGCCGTCGTGGAGGTAGGGCGCGCTGAACGCGATGCCGCGCAAGCTCGTCGTCCGGTAGCCGCCGGCCGGCGCGAGCCCGTCGGGGAGCGAGGTCGGAGTCGCGCTGAAGCCCGCGGTCGGCACCTCGAGCAGCTCGGCGTCCGCCGGTATCGGCACCGGGGTGTCGAAGCTGTACAGCATCGGCGGCACCAAGAGCGGCTCGACGCCGAGCCGCGACATCGCCCGCGCCGGGTTCGAGCCGATCGCGGCCAGCGGATGGATGGCGTTGTCGGTATAGAACGGCGGCGCGTGGCAGCCGGCGCAGCCGGCGTCGAGGAAGGCCTGCGCGCCGCGCGCAACCGAGCCGTCGACCAGCGCGATCAGATTGGCGAGCGAGCGGTTGGGCGGCGGCACCAGGCTGTTCTGATACGCCGACATGGCGTTGACCGCGCCCATGAAACGGCCGGTGGCGAAGTCGAGGCTCGCGGTCCTCGGGCTGAAGATCAGCCCGCTCAACGCGAACAGGCTCGGTTGCAGCGCCGGGTACTGCCCGGCCCCGGGCGCCTCGACCTGGTCCTCGAGCTCGGCAAGGGCGAGGTCCGGCGCGACCTGGCGCAGCCATTCGGACGGGCGCACCGGCGCGCCGCCGGGCAGGCGCAAGCCGGGATCGACCGCGTTCTGAAGCGCGATGCCGAGATAGGCCTCAGGGTCGATGCCGAGGAGTGCGGCGCTGGTCTGGGCCGCGGCGAGCAGGTTGATCTCGGAGGTATGCACGGCGTTGGTCAGCGCGGCGAGCCCGGCGAACGGGCCGACGCCGAACACGCCGTCGAACCCGTACGGGCCTGAGCGGAAGGTGAACAGGCTCGGGATCTGGGTGGTGTTGTTGATGCGGTCGGGCGAGCTCTCGAACTGGCCCGGTGGCACGTCGAGGATGAGGTCGTCGAACGCGGTCTCGAACGCCTCCGGGTCGGGCAGCTCGACCGGCTGGCCGGCGCTGTCGATGATCGTCTTGCCGTTGCCGAGGAAGGCGGCATCGAACGGGTCGATGTCGAGGCGCGCGAACGCCGCGGCGCTGTTCTTGGCGAAGGCGAGCATGAAGGCCACGTCGAGGTCGCTGTTGGGCACCCCGTCGAGCCGCTTGCCGGTGCGCGCGTCCAAGGTCACGTGGCACAGCGCGCAGGTGATGTTGCCGTCGAGGCGCACCCCGATCGGCAGCCACGCTCCCGCCTCGACGTCGAGGCCGGACTTGATCACCGTGCCGCGCGGGAACTCGTGGGTGCCGATCGTCCAGTCCCGGTTCAGCACCAGCGCGAGGTTGGTGGTCGGGCGGCCGCGCAGCGCGACGATCGCGGTCAAGAGCTCGGGCAGCAGGTCGTAGAGCGCGAGGCGCACGCCGAACAGCCGCTGCACCCCCAGCTGGTCGCCGATCTCCTCGTTGAAGAAGATCACCTCGCCGCGCAGGATCTGAAGCGCGCCGATGCGGACCATGCCGAGCCGCTGGTAGGACGCGGGCAGGAACGGGTTGAGCCCCTCCTGCCAGACGCGCCCAAACGCCGCGAGCGGCGTCAGCAGCTCGCCGAACTGGTCGTACGCGCCGACCGGCTGCCGCGGCGCGGGCCGCAGCAGGTCCGAGACGGTGACGCCGTTGGCGGCCGCGGGCAGGGCGGCGCAAATCGCGAGCCCGACCGCGAGCGCGACACCTGCCGCCGACCGGCGCTGGCGCATGTCTCCCTCCCCTTGCCGGTCACGCGCCCGGCATCGGCATGGAGTGTAATCGCCGCGGCGGGCCAAGAGAACACGCGCCGTCACGTCCCGGCACGCCAGCGCCGCCACGCGGCGGCATCGTCGATGTCCTCGAGGGTCTCCAGATAGGCGACGCGGGCCGCGCGCGGCAGCCTGGCGCGGGTCTCGGCGAGCGCGGCGCCGGTCGACCAGGCGACGCCGCGGAAAGGGATCCTGAGCGCCGGGCGGCGGCTGAGCCCGATCAGCCAGTAGCCGCCGTCGGCGGCGGGACCGAACACTGCCTCGGCGCGCCCGAGGGCGCGGAACGCGCGCGCGACGTGGTCGGCGCGGAGCGCGGGGATGTCGCTGCCCACCCTCACCACCGGGCCCGGCGGCAGGCGCAGAAGCGGGCGCGCCATGCGTGCGCCGAGGTCGCCGGGACCCTGGGCGAGGCGCGCGGGACCGTTCGGCCAGAACCTGCCCGTGCGCGCGAACCGGTCGGGGGTGACCGCGAGCCAGCAGCGCCAGCGCGGATCGCGGGCGAGCCGGCGGGTGGTTTCGCGCGCGCAGGCTCGCGCGAATCGCTGCGCCGCGCCGGCACCGATGTCGCGCGCGAGCCGGGTCTTGACCGCGCCCCGCCGCGGCGCCTTGACGAAGATCACGAGCTGGCGGGCGAGCCGCGCCATCGCCGGCTGATTCGCTCAGCCGTACAGGCGGACGATCAGGCGCGGCGGCACGCCGAGGAAGTAGAGCGCCAGGCAGGCGAGGTTGCGCGCCCCCCGCACCGCTACGCCCGCGCGCCGATAGCGCGCGCCCGAGGTGCGCGCGCGCGCGTCCAGCGCCACCAGGCGCCGGCGGCCGATCCGGCGCACCAGGTCCACGTCCTCCATGATCGGCAGCGGCCGGAAGCCGCCGAGCCGGTCGTAGAACGCGCGCGAGATCAGCAGCCCCTGGTCGCCGTAAGCGAGCCCGAGCGCGCGCGTCCGCCAGGCGACATAGGCCTCGAGCCAGCGCCCGGCCGCGCCCGCGAGGTCGGTCGCGTAACCGAACGCGGCCGCGCGCTCGCGATTCGCCGGCGCGGCGATGAACCGGGCGACCTGCCGCCGCCAGCCGGCAAGCGGCACCGTGTCGGCATGCAGGAACAACAGCCAGTCGCCGGTCGCCGCGCGCGCGCCGGCGGCGAGCTGCGCCCCGCGCCCGGCCGGCGCCTCGACCACGCGCGCGCCCCGCGCCCGCGCGAGCGCCGCCGTGTCGTCCGTCGAGCCGCCGTCGGCGACCACCACCTCGCCGACCGCGCCCGCCAAAGCATCGAGTGTCGCCGCCAAGGTCGCGCCCGCGTTCAAGGTCGGGATGACCGCGCTGATCGCCCGCTCGTCCATCGCCCGCGAGCCTACACCGGCCCTCGCAAGGCGCATGCGCCGTAATTTGGCACGCGGAGGCGCGGAGGCCGCGGAGGGCGACAGGAGGAGCAAGACATCTCGGACGACAGTGCCGGCGCTGTCGTCGAAACAGTTTTCTCTTCCCCCTCTTCTCCGCGACCTCCGCGCCTCCGCGTGACTCAGAACATGTTCTTGTTTTGTTCGAAACCTGCGCTATACTGCCGGCATGGCTGGGATGGTGCCGAGAGAGGCGCGCAAGGGCCGCGGCGCGGCGAGCAACCGCGCCGGGCGCTACGAGCCGCACGGCCGCGAGGCAGCGGACGACGGCTGGGGCGCGCTCGACGAGCCGCAGCCGCCGCTGCGCACCACGGTCGCGATCGACGCCAGCCGCACCATCATCGCCCGCAACACCTCGCCCGACGTGCCGTTCGACCGCTCGATCAACGCCTATCGCGGCTGCGAGCACGGCTGCGTCTACTGCTTTGCCCGGCCGACCCACGCTTTCCTCGGCCTGTCGCCGGGCCAGGATTTCGAGACCCGCCTGTTCGCCAAGCCCGACGCGCCGCGGCTGTTGCGCGACGAGCTGGCGCGCCCCGGCTACCGCTGCGAGCCGATCGCGCTCGGCACCAACACCGATCCCTACCAGCCGATCGAGCGCCGGTTCAACATCACCCGCGGCATCCTCGAGGTCCTGCTCGAGCACCGCCACCCGGTGACCATCACCACCAAGTCGGCGCTGGTCACGCGCGACCTCGACATCCTGGGCGAGATGGCGGAGCTCGGCCTCGCCAAGGCGTTCCTGTCGGTGACCACCCTCGACCGCCGCCTCGCCAACCGGCTCGAGCCGCGCGCGAGCACGCCCGACAAGCGGCTGGAGGCGATCCGCGCGCTCGCCGCCGCCGGCGTGCCCGTGGGCGTGATGGTGGCGCCGGTGATCCCGGGGCTAACCGACCCCGAGCTCGAATCGATCCTGCTCGCCGCGGCGCGCGCCGGCGCGCGCGAGGCGGGATGGCTGCTGCTGCGCCTGCCGCTCGAGGTGCGCGGGCTGTTCGAGGAATGGCTTGCCGTCCACGCCCCGGCCAAGGCGAAGCGCGTGCTGGCGCTGGTGCGCGAGACCCGCGGCGGGCGCATGAACGACCCGCGCTTCGGCCACCGCCACCGCGGCGAGGGCGCCTATGCGGAGCTGATCGGCCAGCGCTTCGCCGCCGCCGTGCGCAGGCTCGGCCTGAACCTCCGCACGCAGGCGCTCGACACCACCCGGTTCAAGCCGCCCCGCGAGCAGATGTCGTTGTTCTGACCGGCGCGCAGGGCGGCGGCCTATACTCGCCGCCATGGCGGGGGAGCGGGGGCCCGACTATGCCTGGGAGGCGGCGGTGCCAGCGCCGGTGTGCGGCGTCGACGAGGCCGGGCGCGGCCCGCTCGCCGGCCCCGTGGTCGCCGCCGCGGTGATCCTCGCGCCGGGACGCATCCCCGCCGGCATCGACGATTCGAAGCGCCTCGCGCCCGCGCGCCGCGCCGCGCTCGATGCCGCCTTGCGCCGCGACGCCGAGGTCGCCCTCGGCATCGCCTCGGTCGACGAGATCGACATCCTCAACGTGCTCCAGGCGAGCCTGCTGGCGATGGCGCGCGCTGTCGCCGGGCTGCCGCGGCCGCCCGCGTCGGCGCTGATCGACGGCACCTTCGCGCCCGCTCTCGCCTGCCCGGCGCGCGCCCTGGTGCGGGGCGACGCGCGCTCGCTGTCGATCGCCGCCGCCTCGATCGTCGCCAAGTGCGCGCGCGACCGGATCATGGCCGAGCTCGCCCTGAGCTTCCCCGGCTATGGCTGGGAGACCAACGCCGGCTACGGCACGCCGGCGCACCTCGCCGCCCTCGCCCGCCTCGGGCCGAGCCCCCACCACCGCCGCGGCTTCGCCCCGGTACGGGCCGCGGCCGGGCTCGCCCGCGGGACCGGTCGCCCTATTTGATCTACTTGCGATTCAACGGGATACGGGCGGACTCCGAGATCGAGTCTCCGCCCTGGGGGCGGCGGGGGAATGGCCGGGCGGACCCAGCATGTGGCAGTCGACGACGCGCCCTATGGGCGCATCCTGCACGGCGACTGCATCGCCTGCATGGCGGCGATGCCCGCGGCCTCGGTCGACCTCGTGTTCGCCGACCCGCCCTACAACCTGCAGCTCCGCGAGGGGCTGAGGCGCCCGAACCACAGCCTGGTCGACGGCGTCGCCGAGGACTGGGACCGCTTCGACGGCTTCGCCGACTACGACCGCTTCACCCGCGCCTGGCTTGCGGCGGCGCGCCGGGTGCTCAAGCCGACCGGCACCTTGTGGGTGATCGGCACCTACCACAACATCTTCCGCATCGGCACCGCGCTCCAGGACCTCGGCTTCTGGGTGCTCAACGACATCGTCTGGCGCAAGACCAACCCAATGCCGAACTTCCGCGGCCGGCGATTCACCAACGCGCACGAGACCCTGATCTGGTGCAAGCGGAGCGAGGACCAGGCGCGCTACACCTTCAACTACGACGCCATGAAGGCGCTCAACGACGAGCTTCAGATGCGCTCGGACTGGCTGATCCCGCTGTGCGCGGGGCCTGAGCGGCTGCGCGCGGGCGGGCCTGCCTGCGCCGAAGCGAAGCCGCTTCGGCTTCGCGCAAGCAGGCGCAAGGCGCACCCGACCCAGAAGCCCGAGGCGCTGCTGCACCGCGTGATCCTCGCCTCGACCAATGCCGGCGAGGTGGTGCTCGACCCGTTCTTCGGCTCGGGCACCACAGGCGCGGTGGCGAAGCGGCTCGGCCGCCGCTACCTCGGCATCGAGCGCGAGGACGCTTACGTCGCGCTCGCCGCCGAGCGGCTCAAGAGCGTGCGCGCGGGCGACGACGAAGCGGTCGCGGTGACGCCGTCGAAGCGCGCGCAGCCGCGCGTCCCGTTCGGCGCGCTGATCGAGCGCGGCCTGATCCGCCCCGGCACCGTGCTGTCCGACGCCACCCGCCGCCATGCCGCGCGGGTGCGCGCCGACGGCAGCCTGATCGCGGGCGAGGTGTCGGGCTCGATCCACAGCGTCGCCGCCGCCATCCAGGGCGCGCCGGCGTGCAACGGCTGGGCGTTCTGGTTCTTCGAGGCCAAGGGCAAGCTGGTGCCGATCGAC
>DASWHU010000167.1:0-9435 GCA_036398035.1 Alphaproteobacteria bacterium
GAGATCACGCTCGAGGTCGCGGCCGCGGGCGCGATCGACGTGCGCGGGGTCGAGGACCGCCTGGCCCAGGTGTTCCGCAACCTGATCGACAACGCGATCTCGTTCAGCCCGCCCGCCGGCGCCATCACCGTGCGGCTCGAACGCCGGCGCGACGGCGCCGTGGTCACGGTCGAGGACCAGGGCCCGGGCATCCCCGAGGGCAAGACCGGCGCGATCTTCGAGCGCTTCTACAGCGAGCGGCCCTCGGGCGAGAAGTTCGGTACCCATTCAGGGTTGGGCCTGAGCATCTCCAAGCAGATCGTGGATGCCCATCACGGCACCATCCGCGCCGAGAACCGCCCCGGGGACGGGCCCGGCACGGCCGCCGGCGCCCGCTTCATCGTCTGGCTGCCGTATTGAAGCGCGGGCGGCCGCACCGCCTCAGTGGACGCTGACCGGCTCGAGGTCGTGCTGGCGGGCGAGCACGAACGCCACCTCGCGGGTCTCCGCCACCGCGATCGCGCCGCCGTCGGCGCGATGGAGCGCATAGCAGGCGACGCCGTCGACCACCGCCGGCCTGACATAGGCGAGAAAGGGCATGCCCAGCGCGGCAAGCGCGGCGGGCGTGATCGGGGCCGTGTCTAGCTTCTGGTTCTCGGTCATGTCTCCGTCTCCATTCGGGGCCGCAAGGGGTCGGGCGCGCTCAGCGCCCGCCGGCGGCCTTGAGGTCGGTTGGCCCCCTGGTCTGCGTGCGTCCGGACCCCGCGCTCCGGATCTCGATCGTGCGCGCGCGGCTCTCGGCCAGCGGCCGGTCGATGTCGATCCGAAGCAGCCCGTTCTTGAACTCGGCCCCGGTGACCTCGAGCCCCTCGGCGAGGACGAAGGTGCGCCGGAACGGCCGCGCCGCGATGCCGCGGTAAAGGAAGGTGCGCTCGGCGCCGTCGTCGTGCCGGCGGCCCTCGATCACCAGCTGGCTGTCCTCGACCGTCGCCGACAGCTCGTCGTCGGCGAACCCGGCGACGGCGATGGTGATGCGCAACCGGCGCTCGTCGACCTGCTCGATGTTGTAGGGCGGGTAGCCGTCGCCGGCGCCCTTGGCGATCCGCTCGAGCACCTGCTCGAACGGCTCGAAGCCGAGCAGCAACGGGTTGCTGAAGACGGACGACCTAGGCATGGCACTCCTCCGCGATGAGCGAGCGTCTGTCACTCGGGCAGCCCGCGGACCCGCACTTCGGCATCCGCGCCGCCCGGCGGCCCGATCTGGCGCCGCCGGCAAGTATGTTGGCATCGCCGCCGCGATTCACAAGTAATATCGGCGCCCCCGGGCGGCGATGGGCGGCCCGCTCACGGCCGCTCACAAGGCGCGGCGCAGGGGCGAAGCGAATTGACGCCCCGGCCGCAACGGCACAATGTTCCGCCGACCGATTCACGCCCCCAGGGGGCGCCGAGTGGAGGTGGCCATGCTGATCCGAGTCCCGCGCGGATGGGAGCTTCCCGAGTCCGCGGTCTCGCCCGAGTCCGCCCTCGCCAGCCGCCGCCAGGTGCTGGGCGGGCTTGCCGCCGGCATCGGCGTCGGCCTCGGCCTAGGCGCGCTCGCTCCGGCCTGGGCCGCCGAGGGCCCGGCCGCCGACCTCTATCCGTTCCCCCGTAACGAGGCGTTCGACGCCGGGCGCAAGCTGACCGACGAGCGGCTGGTCCAGACCTACAACAACTTCTACGAGTTCGGCTCGCACAAGAAGGTCTGGAAGGCTGCCCAGAAGCTGCGCACCGACCCGTGGACGGTGGCGGTCGACGGCATGGTCGAAGCGCCGTTCGAGATCGGCGTCGAGGACCTGTTGCGCCGGATGCCGGTCGAGGAGCGCATCTATCGCCACCGCTGCGTCGAGGCGTGGGCGATGACCGTGCCGTGGGGCGGCTTCCCGCTCGCCGCCCTGGTCGCGCTGGCCAGGCCGCTGGCGTCGGCGAGCTATGTGCGCTTCGAATGCTTCCAGGATCGCGACCTTGCCCCGGGCCAGCGCCAGGCCTGGTTCCCGTGGCCCTACACCGAGGGACTGACGATCCCCGAGGCGACCAGCGAGCTCGCCTTCATCGCCACCGGCCTGTTCGGCAAGCCGCTGGAGAAGCAGAACGGCGCCCCGATCCGCCTGGTGCTGCCGTGGAAGTACGGCTTCAAGTCGATCAAGTCGATCGTCCGCGTCACCTTCACCGACCAGCGCCCGGCGACGTTCTGGAACACGATCAACGACAAGCTCTACGGCTTCTGGGCCAACGTCAATCCGGACGTCCCGTTCCCCGACTGGAGCCAGGCGACGGAGAAGCTGTTGGGCGAGGGCCGCGAGGTGCCGACCCGCATCTTCAACGGCTACGGCGAGCAGGTCGCCCACCTCTACGACGACGTCAAGGGCGAGAACGTCTTCTTCTGAGGCCGGCCCCGCAGCCGCCATGACCGACGCGCTGACCCCCGATCTGTGCGTGATCGGCGCGGGCTCGGCCGGGCTCAGCGTCGCCGCCGGCGCGAGCCGGATGGGCGCGCGCGTGGTGCTGATCGAGAAGGGCCGGATGGGCGGCGACTGCCTGAACACCGGCTGCGTGCCGTCGAAGGCGCTGCTCGCCGCCGCCCATGCCGCCGCCGCGGTGCGCGGCGCGCGCCGGTTCGGTATCGACGCGGGCGCGCCCGCGGTCGACTTCGCCGCCGTCCACCGCCACGTCCACGGCGTCATCGAGGCGATCGCGCCCAACGACTCGGTCGAGCGCTTCGAGGGCCTGGGCGTGACCGTGCTGCGCGTGCCGGCGCGCTTCACTGCGCCCGATGAGGTGCGGGCCGGTGACGCGGTCGTGCGCGCGCGGAGATTCGTGGTCGCGACCGGCTCGGCGCCGCTGGTGCCGCCGGTCCCGGGAATCGAGCAGGTCCCCTACCTGACCAACGAGACGGTGTTCGATGCCACCGCCTGCCCCGCGCACCTGTTGGTGATCGGGGCGGGGCCGATCGGGGTCGAGCTCGCCCAGGCGCACCGCCGCCTGGGCGCGGCGGTGACCATGGTCGAGATGGCGCGCGCGCTGCCGCGCGACGACCCCGAATGCGCCCGCTTCGCGCTCGAGGCGCTAACCGCCGAGGGCGTGGTGCTGCACGAGCAGGCGCGGGTGACGGCGGTCGAGGCCACAGCCGGCGGCGTCGCGCTCACGGTCGAGGGCGAGGGCGGGCGCCAGCGCCTCGAAGGCTCGCACCTGCTGGTCGCCGCCGGCCGTCGGCCGAGCGTCGAGGGCCTCGAGCTCGAGGCCGCCGGCATCGCCTACGACCGCCGCGGCATCCAGGTCGACGCCGGGCTGCGCACCACCAACCGCAAGGTGTTCGCGATCGGCGACGTCGCCGGGCCCTACCAGTTCACCCACATGGCGTCCTATCAGGCCGGCATCGTCATCCGCCGCGCCCTGTTCCGGCTGCCGGCGAAGGTCGACTACCGGGCGGTGCCGTGGGTCACTTACACCGATCCCGAGGTCGCCCAGGTCGGGCTGACCGAGAGCGAGGCGCGGGCGCGGCACGGCGAGGTCCGGGTGGTGCGCTGGCCGCTCGCCGACAACGACCGGGCGCAGGCCGAGGCGCGCACCGACGGCCTGATCAAGGTGATGACCACCTGCCGCGGCCGCGTGCTCGGCGCCTCGATCGCCGGCGCCCATGCCGGCGAGCTGGTGCTGCCGTGGGGGCTCGCGATCGCGCGCCGGCTCGGCATCGGCGCGGTGGCGTCGCTGATCGCGCCTTACCCGACCCTGTCGGAAGCGAGCAAGCGCGCCGCCGGCGAGTGGTACGCGCCGGCGCTGTTCGGGCCGCGCACGCGCGTGCTGGTCCGGCTTCTGGCCAAGCTCGGCTGAGCCGCCGGCGCCAAATCCGCTAGGATGGCGCGCGCGCCGGCGCGCAGGCTTGGCAATAAAGATCGGGGACGCCTTGCGCATGACGTCGACCACGTCGACCCGGGTGCCGTTCTGGCGCAGCCTGTCGGGGCGGCTGCTGCTGTTCACCGCCCTGTTCGTGCTGATCGGCGAGGTGCTGATCTTCGTGCCCTCGATTGCCCGCTTCCGGCTGGTGTTCCTGGAGGAGCGCCTGGACGCCGGCAAGCTCGCCACCCTGGCGCTCGAGGCCGCCCCCGACGGCCACCTGGACGAGGCGCTCGAGCAGCGCCTGCTC
Organism: Alphaproteobacteria bacterium; assembly: GCA_036398035.1. Lineage (GTDB taxonomy): Bacteria > Pseudomonadota > Alphaproteobacteria > UBA7887 > UBA7887 > DASWHU01. Next base: position 4,160 of record DASWHU010000167.1, read on the forward strand.
GCCCACGCCATGGTCGAGGTGGTGGTGCTGCGCACCCCCGACCGCTCGATGCTGATGCTCAGCACCAAGATGCCGCCGCCGGTCGACCACACCTACGACCTGCGCCGGGCCCAAGCCATGGACCTGATCGCAGCGGCGTTCCGGGTGCTGATCGAGGGCCCGAGCCCGGTGATCCGGGTGCTGAACCGGTCGCGGGTCGAGCCCGGCACGGTGGTCGAGGTGGTGATGACCCAGCACGAGCTGTACCGGGCGATGGTCGATTTCTCGGGCCGCATCCTGACGCTCTCGATCGTGCTGTCGCTGATGGTCGCGGGGCTGGTGTATCTCGCCCTGCACGGGCTGCTGGTCCGCCCGATGCGCGCGATCACCGACAACCTGATCCGCTTCCAGGGCAATCCCGAGGACGCCTCGACCCAGATCGAGGAGACGCGGCGCCGCGACGAGGTCGGCGTGGTCCACCGGACCTTGGCGGAGATGCAGCGGGCGCTGCGCGGGTCGCTGCTGCAAAAGACGCGGCTCGCCGCCCTCGGCGCCGCGATGGGCAAGATCAACCACGACCTGCGCAACACGCTGGCCTCGGCGATGGTGGTCTCGGACCGGCTCGCCGAGAGCGAGGACCCGACCGTGCGCAAGGTGACGCCCAGGCTGATGGCGGCGATCGACCGCGCCGTGACCCTGTGCCGGCGCACCCTCGACTACGCCCAGTCGGCCGAGCCCGAGCTCAAGCCGGAGCGGCTGTCGCTCAAGAAGCTGGTCGATGACGTGGGCGACATCGTCGCCATGGACGTGGGCGAGTCGGCGCTCAGATGGGCCAACCAGGTGCCCGACGGCCTCGAGGTGGTCGCCGACCACGTCCAGCTGTTCCGGGTGCTGCAAAACATCGCCCAGAACTCGGTCGAGGCGATGGCAGGCGGCGGCGAGGTGCGCATCGAGGGGCGGCGTCGGGCGGGCCGGGTCGAGATCGACATCGCCGACACCGGGCCGGGCATACCGCCGCGCGTGCGCGAGCACCTGTTCCAGCCGTTCCACGGCTCGGCCCGTCCCGGCGGCTCGGGGCTCGGCCTCGCCATCGCGCGCGAGAACATGCGGCTCCACGGCGGCGACATCGAGCTGGTCGAGACCGGCGCGGCCGGCACCCGCTTCCGCCTGGTCCTGCCCGACCGTTGAGCGCGCCTCAGCGCCCGACCGCCCGGCCCTCGCGGCGCGAATCGGCGCCGCCGGCCAGCGCCGGCACGGCGCCGGCGCGGACGACCGCGATCGCGTGCAGGCCGCTGTTCATGTCCACCACCTCGACCTCGTGGCCGCGCGCGGCGAGCGCCTCGCTCAGCGCCGCGAGCGCGGTGTCGGCCTCGAGCTCGGTGGCGCCGCCGCGGTTGCAGCGGTTGGGCTGGTCGATGGCGCGCTGGACGTCGGCGCCCCAGTCGATCACGGCGACGATGGTCTTGGCGACGTAGCAGATGATGCGGCTGCCGCCGGGCGAGCCGACCACGAGGGCAAGCCGGCCCTCGGGGTCGAACACCACGGTCGGCGCCATCGAGCTCAGCGGCCGCTTGCCCGCCTCGACCCGGTTGGCGACAGGGCGGCCGTCGCGCTCGGGCTGAAACGAGAAGTCGGTGAGCTGGTTGTTGAGCAGGAAGCCGCGCACCATCAGCGCGGAGCCGAAGGCGAACTCGATGCTGGTGGTCAGCGCCGCGGCGTTGCCGTCGCGGTCGACGACGCTGAGGTGCGAGGTCGCGGCGAACTCGGGCGCCGCACCGCTCTGCCAGGCCTGGCGGGCGCCGGGCGGCGTTCCCGCGGCGCGGCCGGGTGCGGCGCGGCGGGTGTCGATCAGGGCCGCGCGCGCCGCCAGGTAGCCGGGGTCGAGCAGCCCCCAGGTCGGCACCGCGACGAAGTCGGGATCGGCGAGGTAGCGGTCGCGGTCGGCGAAGGCGAGCCGGCTCGCCTCGGCGAACAGGTGCACCGCCTCGACCGAGTCCGGGGCGAGCGCGGCGAGGTCGAAGCGCGACAGCAGGCCGAGGATCTGCAGCACCGCGACGCCGCCCGAGCTCGGCGGGCCCATGCCGCAGACCCGATAGCCGCGATAGGTCAGGCACACCGGCGGGCGCTGGCGCGCGCGGTAGGCGGCGAGGTCCGATTCGGCCAGCAGCCCGGGGTTGACCGGGGCGCCGGCGACCGCGGCGGCGATGTCGGCGGCGATGTCGCCGTGATAGAACGCCTCGGCGCCGCCCTCGGCGATATGGCGGAAGGTGGCCGCGAGCTCGGGATTCCTGAGCACCGTGCCGGCGGGCTTGGGCATGGCGTCGGGGCCAAGGAAGTAGCCGGCGGTGTCGGCAAAGCGGGCGAGGGTCGGCACCCGCCCGGCGAGCGCGGCCAGCCGCGGGCTGATCGGGAAGCCCTGCTCGGCGAGCGCGATCGCCGGCTCGAACAGCGTCCGCCAGGCGAGCCGGCCGTGGGCGCGGTGCGCGGCCTCGAGCATCCTGAGCAGCCCCGGCACGCCCACCGAGCGGCCGCCGACCAGCGCCTCGAGGTAGCCCGGCAGGGTGCCGTCGGGCCTGACGAACAGCGCGGGCGCCGCCGCCGCAGGCGCGGTCTCGCGGCCGTCGAAGGTCTCGACCATCCCGCGCGCGGCGTCATAGGTGACCAGGAACGCACCGCCGCCGACGCCCGAGGACTGCGGCTCGACCAGGTTGAGCACCATCTGCGCCGCGATCGCCGCATCGACGGCGCTGCCGCCCTGGGCCAGCACCGCGGCGCCGGCCTCCGCGGCGTAGGGGTTGGCGGCCGCGATCATCTCGTGGGCGGCGGTGGCGGGGCCGCGGGCGGCGGCGCCGGTGCCGGGCTCGGGCTGGACTCGCCCCTGGTCGGCGGCCGCCGGCAGCGCGCCGAGCAGCGCCAGGGCGAGCGCGAGCCCGTTGCAAACGCTGCGGCGGCGGGGGGCGGGCGCGGGTCCGGTCATGGCGGCGCTGCTATAGCACGCGCGCAGGCCGTTGACCTGTGCCGATGCCGCGACTAGGTGTCTGCCGGCCGGCGCGGGCGGACGCGGGCAGGAGACTTGCACCATGGCGGGGCACAAGGCGGCAACGGTCGGCTCGGGCCGGGAGCTCAACGAGGTCGCCACCGTCGCCGAGCTGCGCCGGCGGATCGCCGCCTGGCGCGAGGCCGGCGAGACGGTGGCGCTGGTGCCGACCATGGGCTTCCTGCACCGCGCGCATCTGTCGCTGATCGGGATCGCGCACGCGCGCTGCACCCGGGTGATCACCTCGATCTTCGTCAACCCGGCCCAGTTCGGCGCCGGCGAGGACTTCGCCAGCTACCCGCGCGACCCCGAGGGCGACATCGCGCAGCTGCGCGCGGCGGCGGTCGACATCGCCTTCGTGCCTGCGCTCGAGGAGGTCTATCCGCCGGGGTTCGCCACCAAGGTGGCGGTCGCAGGCCTGACCGATGGCCTGTGCGGGCCGCGCCGGCCGGGCCATTTCGACGGCGTCGCGACGGTGGTCGCCAAGCTCCTGATCCAGAGCCTGCTCGATGTCGCGGTGTTCGGCGAGAAGGACTACCAGCAGCTCCAGATGATCCGGCGCATGACGCGCGACCTCGACCTGCCGGTGGCCATTGCCGCGGCGCCGACCGTGCGCGAGGCAGACGGCCTGGCGCTGTCGTCGCGCAACGTCTATCTGAGCGCGGCCGAGCGCGCCCTCGCGCCGGCGCTGTTTCGAGCCCTCGGCGATTCGCAGGCCGCGCTCGCCCGCGGCATGCCGGTCGAGGACGCGTGCCGCGACGCCGCCGCCCGCCTCGCCGCGAGCGGCTTCGATCCGGTCGACTATGTCGAGGTCTGCGACAGCGAGACGCTGGAGCCCGTCGAGCGCCTCGACCGGCCGGCACGCATCCTTGCCGCGGCGTGGCTCGGGCGCACGCGCCTGATCGATAATGTGCCGGCGGCGGGCGCGCGCGCCGGTCAGCGCACGTAGAGCTGGACCTCGTTGGTGCGCACGGCGTCGCTGGCGGTCGAGGCCATCGTCACCCGGTCCGCGGGCAGGCCCATGTTCATCAGCGAGCGCATCACCCGCTCGGCATTGCGCTTGGCCTCGCCGGAATTGGCCGCGACCTCGCTGGGCGAGCCGCTCATCGCGGTCACCGCGACCAGCTCGAAGCGCGCGTCGGAGCGGCGGTCCAGCGCCGCCGTTACCGCCTCGTACAGCGCCTGCTCGTACTCGACGTCGGGGCGGTCGAAGCGAATCACCACCAGCGCCGGGCCGGTGGCCGCGCCCGCCATCGGCTGCGACGGCGGCAGCGGCGAGGCCATGCCGGCCAGGCTCGGGCCGTAGGCGCGGCCGCTGCTGATCGCCAGCGCGAGCGCGGTCAGGTTGCGCCGCTCGCCGAACAGGTAACTGTTGTGCCGGCTAATCGTTGCATTGATCTCGTTCAGAAGCCGGTCGTTCGACACCCGCACCCGGTCCAGGTCGTCCTCGAGGATCGCGAGCTGGCGGTGGTCCTCCTCGACCGCGCCCTGGATGCTGTAGGCGGCGCGGGTCGATTCGAACAGGTAGTTGATCATGTCGGAGTTGGCGGCGATCCGGTTCGACAGCTCGGTAAGCTTCGAGCTGTCCGAGGACACCGTGTCGAGCTCCTGCTGGGCGCTCTGCCACTGGCTGACCATGACCGGGTTGCCCGGCGTGGTGCCGGCCTGCAGGCGCGCGTTGATGTCGCCGACCAGGGCGTGATAGCGCTGCGAGCCCTGCGCGGCGCTGTTGCCGACCGACTGGTACTCGCCGGACTGGGCGGCGATCTGGCCCTTGAGCGTCTCGAGCTCGGAGCTGAGCGAGACGACTTTCTGGCCGACGAAGGTGCCGGTGTTGGGCACCGCGGTGCCGGCCGGCATCGACAGCGGCACCGCCTGGCTGGTGGCCGGCCCGGCGGCGGCCATGCGCGTCTGGGACGGTGCGACCAGCGGCTGGCCGGAGGCCTCGGCGGGCGAGGGGGCGATCTCGATCGATTCGGCCGCCGGCGCCTGGGCTGCTCCGGACGGCTCTTCCCCCGTTAAGGACGGCCACAGTCCCTCTTCCGCAAACGAGCAGCCGCCGAGCAACAGCGCCGCGACCACAGGCGCGGCGGGCCTACAGATCTTGAGCATGATCGTGAAAGCCACCCTCCGTGCACGCCCGTGCCCGGGCATCCGCTAAAGTATTCTGTATTTTGTGCTTTGAGACCACCCGCGATTGGGCGCGATCTTACACCGAAGGCTTCCGCGCTCACAAGGCGGTTTTTGGCCGAATCCTGCG
>DASWHU010000168.1:0-2887 GCA_036398035.1 Alphaproteobacteria bacterium
GACCGAGAGGCGGACCACGTCGGGGCCGGCGCCGGCGGCTTGCTGCTGCTCCGCGGACAGCTGGCGGTGGGTGGTCGAGGCCGGGTGCAGGATCAGGCTGCGCGTGTCGCCGATGTTGGCGAGGTGCGAGAACATGTCGACCGCATCGACCACCTTCAGCCCCGCCTGGTAGCCGCCCTTGAGCCCGAAGGTAAGCACCGAGCCCGCGCCCTTCGGCATGTACTTCTGGGCGAGGCGGTAGTACGGGCTCGACTTGAGCCCCGAGTACGACACCCAGCTCACCTTCGGGTGGCTCTCCAGCCACTCGGCGACCGCGAGCGTGTTGGCGCAGTGGCGGTCCATGCGGAGCGGCAGGGTCTCGACCCCCTGGAGCAGGTACCACGCGCCGGTCGGGCTCATGGTCGGGCCGTAGTCGCGCAGCGCCACCGCGCGCACCTTCATGGTGAAGCCGAAGTCGCCGAAGGTCTCGGCGAAGGTCAGCCCGTGATAGGCCGGGTCGGGCTGGGCGAGGGTCGGGAACTTGTCGTTCTGGCGCCAGTCGAAGCGGCCCGACTCGACGACCACGCCGCCCATGGTGTTGCCGTGGCCGCCGATGAACTTGGTGGTCGAGTGGACCACCAGGTCCGCGCCCCACTCCATCGGCCGGCACAGATAGGGCGAGGCAAGCGTGTTGTCGACCACCAGCGGCACGCCGAACTGGTGCGCGATCTTCGCCACTGCCTCGATGTCGACCACGATGCCGCCGGGGTTGGCGAGGCATTCGAGAAAGATGAACTTGACCTTGTCGGTCATCGCCGTGCGGAAGTTCTCGGGATTCGTCGGGTCGACGAAATGGCACTTCCAGCCGAGCCTGGCGAAGCTCAGGCCGAACTGGGTGACCGAGCCGCCGTAGAGGTTGCGCGAGGCAATGAACTCGTCGCCTGACTGGAGAAGCGTCACCGCGACCAGGAACTGGGCGGCATGACCGGTCGCCGCCGCCACCGCGCCGCGCCCGCCCTCGAGCGCGGCGATGCGCTCCTCGAGCACGGCCACCGTCGGGTTGGTCATGCGCGAGTAGATGTAGCCGAAGGTCTGCAGGTTGAACAGCGAGGCGGCGTGGTCGGCGTCGTCGAACACGAACGAGGTGGTCTGGTAGATCGGCGTCGAGCGCGCGCCGGTGTACGGGTCGGGGCGCGCGCCCGCGTGCACGGCGAGCGTCTCGATGCCGTACTGGCGCGGCGTCTCCTCGGCGCCCGGGACGTTGGAGACGACCGCCTTCGCGGGGGTCGTGGTGCTCATGATCCTACCTCGGTGGCTTGAGCGCGCGCGCCGACACGATGCGCGAGTTGATGCCGCACCAGCTCAGCTCGCCGGACAGCCGGCCGTACTCGATCTTGGGGCAGCGGTTCATCACCACCTCGAGACCCGCCGCCTCGGCCAGCTCCGCGGCCTGGTCGTTGCGGATGGTGAGCTGCATCCACAGGTACTTGATGCCTTTCTTGTCCTTGTTCGCGATCACCTCCTTGGTGATCTCGAGCGCCTCCTCGGACGAGCGGAAGATGTCGACCATGTCGAGCTTGCCGGGCACCTCGCCGATGCTGGCGTAGACCGTCTCGCCCAGGATCTCCTCGCCCGCGCGCGCCGGGTTGACCGGGATCACCTGGTAGCCCTTGCGGGTCAGGTACTTCATCGCGTAGTAGCTCGGCCGCCGCCACTGGGTGCTCGCCCCGACCATGGCGAAACGGCGCACGTCGCTCAAGATCCGGCGCAGCTTCTGGTCCGAGTAATAGTCGTGGCGGGGCAGGTAGATGAGCGGATTGTCCGCCGTTTCCCGCGCCAGGGGCAAAACCATGTCGCCGTTCCTCTTGGCTGGCCGGAGGGCTGTGTCGGCTGGGAAGCCGGGCCACTCCTAGGCCGCACGCGGATCGCTGTCAAGCCGAGCCGCCGCGGCCGCGCCGGCGCCGCCGAACAGGCGGAAATGCTCGGTCTTGATGCACCGGTCCTCGATCACGTCGAGGCCCGCGGCACGCGCCCTGGCGGCGGCGCGCGCCTCGGCCACGCCTTTCTGCAGCCACACCGCCTTGGCGCCGATCGCGATCGCCGCCGCCACCACCGCGCCGACCGCGGCCGGCTTGCGGAACACGTTGACGATGTCGATCGGCTCGGGCAGCTCGGCGAGCGAGGCGTACACCGGCCGGCCCAGGATCTCGCCGCCGGCGGCGTTCGGGTTGACCGGGAAGATGCGATAGCCCACCGCCTGGAGGTACTGCATGATCCGGCAGCTCGGCCGGTCCCAGCGGCTGCTCGCGCCGACCACCGCGATGGTGCGCGCGCCCTCGAGAACCCGGCGCAAGGTCGCGTCGTCCGGCGCGTTCGCGGCCTTCAGCATCTAGGCGCCCCGCCACTCGGGCTTGCGCTTCTCGATGAACGCGTCGATGCCTTCCTCGGCGTCGCGCTTCATCATGTTTTCGGTCATCACCCGGCTGGCGTAGGCGTAGGCGTCCTCGAGACCCATCTCGACCTGGCGGTAGAACGCCTCCTTGCCGATCGCGAGGGTGAGCGGCGACTTGCCGGCGATCTCGCGCGCGAGCGCCGCGACCTCGGCATCGAGCGCCTCGGGTGCGACCACCCGGTTGACCAGCCCGAGCGCCTGCGCGGCCTCGGCCGAAATCATCTCGCCGGTCAGCAGCATCTCCATCGCCGGCTTGCGCGCAACGGCGCGACTGAGCGCGACCATCGGCGTCGAGCAGAACAGGCCGATGTTGACCCCCGGGGTGGCGAAGCGCGCGGCGCTCGAGGCGACCGCGAGGTCGCAGGTCGCGACCAGCTGGCAGCCGGCGGCGGTGGCGGTCGCGTGGACCCTGGCGATCACCGGCTTGGGCAGGTGGGTGATCGAGACCATCAGCCG
>DASWHU010000169.1:0-3790 GCA_036398035.1 Alphaproteobacteria bacterium
GCCCATGCCGACAACCCGATCGACATCCAGGAGTTCATGATCCTGCCGGTGGGCGCCGCGAGCGTCGCCGACGCCATGAGCCACGTCAGCACCGGCGGCGGGGCGTCGCTCGAGTTCCTCGAGGGCAAGACCCTGCCCGGCGTCGCCGCGCTCCTGCCTGCCGGCGCCGACATCACGGTTCCGAAGGAGGACGCATGACCACCATCGAGGATGTCATCGGCCGCGAGATCCTCGACTCGCGGGGCAATCCGACCATCGAGGTCGACGTCTTCCTCGAAGACGGGGCGGTCGGGACCGCGATGGTGCCATCGGGCGCCTCGACCGGCGCGCACGAGGCGGTGGAGCTCAGGGACGGCGACAAGAAGCGCTATGGCGGCAAGGGCGTGCTGAAGGCGGTCGAGGCAGTGAACACCGAGATCTTCGACGCGCTCTCCGGCCTCGACGCAGAGGACCAGATCAAGATCGACCGGCTGATGATCGAGCTCGACGGCACGCCGAACAAATCGCGGCTCGGCGCCAACGCGATTCTCGGTGTGAGTTTGGCCGTCGCCAAGGCGGCGGCGTCGGACGCCAGCCTGCCGCTCTACCGCTATGTCGGCGGCACCTCGGCGCGGCTGCTGCCGGTGCCGATGATGAACATCGTCAATGGCGGCGCCCATGCCGACAACCCGATCGACATCCAGGAGTTCATGATCCTGCCGGTGGGCGCCGCGAGCGTCGCCGACGCCATCCGCATCGGCTCGGAGGTGTTCCATGCGCTCAAGCGCCTGCTCGCCGACGACGGCCACGCGACCGCGGTCGGCGACGAGGGCGGCTTCGCGCCCAACCTGGCGAGCAACGACGCGGCGATCACCTACATCCTGAAGGCGGTCGAGGCGGCCGGCTACAAGCCGGGCGAGGACATCGCGCTCGCGCTCGATGCGGCGGCGAGCGAGCTGTTCCGCGACGGCGAGTACCGGCTCGCGGGCGAGGACCGCCGGCTCGGCGCGGACGAGATGATCCGCTACTACGAGGACCTGATCGGCCGCTTTCCGATCGTCTCGATCGAGGACGGCCTCGATGAGGACGACTGGGACGGCTGGACCGCGCTGACCGCCGCGCTGGGAAGCCGCGTCCAGCTGGTCGGCGACGACGTGTTCGTCACCAATCCGGGGCGGTTGCGCGAGGGCATCGCGCGCGCCGCCGCCAACGCGATCCTGGTCAAGGTCAACCAGATCGGCACGCTCACCGAGACCCTGGAGACGGTCGAGACCGCGCACAAGGCGGGCTGGCGCGCGGTCATCTCGCACCGCTCGGGCGAGACCGAGGACACCACCATCGCCGACCTCGCGGTGGCGACCAACTGCGGCCAGATCAAGTGCGGGTCGCTGTCGCGCAGCGACCGGCTGGCCAAGTACAACCGCCTGCTCAGGATCGAGGAGCGCCTGGGGCGGGCAGGGCGCTACGCCGGGCGCGCGGCGCTGGCGCGCGGGCGCGGTTGACGGTCGCGGCCCGGCGTGGTTCGGTGAGCGCGATGGCGGCGCGGGGCGAGGCGAGACGGCGGCTGCGCATCGTCGCGGTGCCGACGGTCCTGATCGGGGTCGCGCTCTATCTCGGCTACCACACCGTCCAGGGCGAGCGCGGCCTGCTCGCCTGGCTGCGCACCAACGACCAGGTCGCGAGCCTGCGCACCGATCTGGCCGCGGCGCGGGGCGAACGCGAGCGGCTCGAAAACCGGGTCGTGCGGCTGCGCCCCGACAGCCTCGATCCCGACCTGCTCGAGGAGCGGGCGCAGGCGGTGCTCAACCTCGGCCACCGCGACGACCTGGTGATCCTGGAGCCGGCGCCGCGGGTGCCGTGAGGGCCGCCCGGCCGTGCTTGCCTGAGGGCGGGTGAATCCGTATTTTCGTCGCGCCTGAATGGCGGGTCCGGGCGCGGCAATCCAGCGGGAGTTTCAATGGCTGCCAGCAAGCCGATAGCGAAGCTCGCCCCCGCCTCGGCAGCGGGCGAGGTGAGCGCCGAGGAGCTGCTCGCGCTCTACCGCGACATGCTGATGCTGCGCCGGTTCGAGGAGAAGGCGGGGCAGCTCTACGGCATGGGCCTGATCGGCGGCTTCTGCCACCTCTATATCGGCCAGGAGGCGGTCGCGGTCGGCATCGAGCAGGCGATCAGCCGCGACGACCCGGTGATCACCAGCTACCGCTGCCACGCGCATGCGATCGCGCGCGGGGTCGAGCCGCGCCGGGTGCTGGCCGAGCTGACCGGGCGCGGCGCCGGCATTTCCAAGGGCAAGGGCGGCTCAATGCACATGTTCTCGCCCGCGCACGGCTTCTGGGGCGGGCACGGCATCGTCGCCGCCCAGGTGCCGATCGGCACCGGCATCGCGTTCGCGCTCAAGTATCGCGCCTCGGACCGCGTCTGCATCACCTATTTCGGCGACGGCGCCGCCAACCAGGGCCAGGTGTTCGAGGCCTACAACATGGCCGCGCTGTGGAAGCTGCCGGTGGTCTACGTGATCGAGAACAACCAGTACGCGATGGGCACCTCGGTCAAGCGCGCGACCGCGGATGCCGAGCTCTATCGGCGCGCCGAAGGCTTCGGCATTCCCGGCCTGCCATGCGACGGCATGGACGTGATCGCGGTGCGCGCGGCGGCGCGCGAGGCGGTGTCGTTCGTGCGCGCCGGCAACGGCCCGATGGTGATCGAGGCCAAGACCTACCGCTATCGCGGCCACTCGATGTCGGACCCGGCCAAGTACCGCAGCCGCGAGGAAGTGCAGCAGATGCGCGAGGCGCGTGACCCGATCGAGCAGGTCAAGGCGCGCCTGGTCGAGAGCGGCTCTGCCGACGACGCCGCGCTCAAGGAGATCGACAAGGAGGTGCGGGCGGTGATCAACGACGCCGCCGAGTTCGCCCAGAACGCGCCCGAGCCCGACCCGTCGGAGCTCGCCACCGACGTCACGGCGGGGGCGTGAGGTGGCCAGCCTGACCGTGCGCGAGGCATTGCGCGACGCCATGGCCGAGGAGATGCGGCGCGACGACGCCGTGTTCCTGATCGGCGAGGAGGTCGCCGAGTACGAGGGCGCCTACAAGGTGAGCCAGGGCCTGCTCGCCGAGTTCGGCCCGATGCGGGTGGTCGACACCCCGATCACCGAGGCGGGATTCGCCGGCGTCGGCGTCGGCGCCGCGTTCATGGGCCTGCGCCCGATCGTCGAGTTCATGACCTTCAACTTCGCCATGCAGGCGATGGACCAGCTGATCAACTCCGCCGCCAAGACCCGCTACATGTCGGGCGGGCTGGTGGGGTGCCCGATCGTGTTCCGCGGCCCCAACGGGCCGGCGGCGCGGGTCGCGGCGCAGCACTCGCAGGACTACGGGTCGTGGTTCGCGCACGTGCCCGGGCTGATCGTGATCGCGCCCCATTCGGCGGCCGACGCCAAGGGGCTGCTGAAGTCGGCGATCCGCGATCCCAACCCGGTGATGTTTCTCGAGAACGAGATTCTCTACGGGCGCAGCTTCGAGGTCCCCGACGAGGAGGTGCTGACCCCGATCGGGGTCGCGGCGACGGTGCGCGAGGGCGACGACGTGACGGTGGTGAGCTATGCGCGCGGCATCGACTACGTGCACGGCGCGCTCGAGCGCCTCGAGGCCGACGGCATCTCGCCCGAGATCGTCGACTTGCGCACGCTCCGCCCGCTCGACATCGACGCGGTGGTCGCCTCGGTGACGAAGACCAACCGCCTGGTGGTGGTCGAGGAGGGCTGGCCGGTCGCCGGCATCGGCGCCGAGATCGCCGCCCAGGTGATGGACCG
>DASWHU010000170.1:0-2300 GCA_036398035.1 Alphaproteobacteria bacterium
TGCGCCGCCGCGGCGTGCAATCCCTGCAATCCGTGCAATCCCTGCGCGGCCGGCGCCGGCGCCGAGCTGACCGATGCCGAGGCGCGCGCCGCCTACGACTGCGCGCAGCCGGCAATGGCCGCCGCCTACAGCCGCTCCGGCGTGGCGTCTGCCAGCGAGTTCAGCGCCTGGACCAGCTACGCCACCGGCCCCTACACCTCCGCGACCCATGGCGGGCGCTACGTCATCAACTACGCCAATGCGACCGGCGCCGCCTATGGACGCTATGAGCAGGCGGGCACGCTGGCCGCGGGGTCGGTCCTCGCCAAGCCGAGCTTCACTGTCAACAAGAAGGGCCAGGTAATGGTCGGGCCACTGTTCCTGATGGCCAAGCAGGACGCCGGCTGGAGCCCCGACACGCTCAACTGGCAGTACCAGATGATCATGCCCGACGGCAGCGTGTTCGGCACCACCAACGGCGCCGGCTCGGCCAAGGTCCAGTTCTGCGCCGACTGCCACAACGCCATGGCCGAGCAGGACGCCTTGATGTTCCTGCCGGACGAGTACCGCCGGTGACGGCGGCCGGCTGAGCTTTCCCGCCCGGCGCGGGACCCGGTTGGGCGGCGGCGCGCCACACCCGCCGTCCAAGGGGGGCGGTCCCCGACCGTCCCTCAGCGACTCGGGGCGGCGGCTTCGGCCGCCGCCCCATTCGCATGCCCGCCCGCGTGCAGCTTGAGCGCGGCGTAGATGAAGTGGTTGACCGGCGCCGCGAGCCCGGCCTCGCGGGCGAGCCGGACCACGGCGCCGTTGAGCCAGTCGAGCTCGAGCGGCTTGCCGTGGGTGACGTCGTGGTGCAGCGACGATGTCATGTCGGCCGGCACCCGGTCGAAGAACGCGCACGGGTTCTCGATCAACGCAGGCGGCAGGATCACGCCGCGCGCCGCGGCGAGCGCGATCACCTCGCGCGCGCACCCCTCCAGCAACGCCCGGCAGTCGGGGTCGCTGCGCACCGGCCCGATCGGCATCCGGGTCAGCGCGGTCATGCCGCTGTGCGGGCAGATGACCGCGAACTTCGCCCACAGCGCGGCGGTGATGTCCGCCGACAGCTCGGCGTCGATGCCGGCCTGCGCGCAAGCGTCGCGGAACGCCTCGAGCCGCGCGCTGGGCCTGCCGTCGAGCTCGCCGAACAGCATGCGCGCGGTCTGCCCCGAATGGCGGATGCGGCCCGGCGCCTCGATCAGCGACAGGATGTAGGCGACCCCGCCGGCCACCTGCGCGCGGCCGAGGACGGCGGCGAGGCGGTCCTCGTTCTCGATCCCGTTCTGGAGCGAGATGACCGCGGTGTCAGGGCCGAGCAGGTCGCGGGCGAGCGCCGCCGCCTGCCCGGTGTGGTTGCTCTTGACCGTCACCAGCACCACGTCCACCGGGCCGATGCCGGCCGCACCCGCCTGCGCCCTGACCTTGGGCACGGTAAAGTCGCCGAGCGGGCTCGACACGGACAGCCCGCTCCGTTGCAGCGCTTCCAGATGCGCGCCCCGCTGGATGAACACTACGTCCTCGCCGGCATGGGCCAGCCGGCCGCCGAAATAGCCGCCGACGCCGCCGGCGCCGATCACCGCGATGCGCATGCCTCCCTCCTCCTAGTCCTGGTCCAACTTGCGGCCGAGCAGGACGAGGTCGCGCCCGGCGACCTGCTTGCTCTCGACCTGCGCGAATCCGGCGCGGTCGTAGAACGCGCGGTTGCGCGCGTCGGCGGCGGTGACCAGGTGCATGCCCGGGCAGGCGCGCGCGCGGCACAGGCCTGCGAACGCCTCGACCAGCGCCGTGCCGGTCCCCCGGTTGCGCGCCTCGGCTGCGACATTGACATGGAAATGCGCCGGATACGTTCGGTAGTGCGCGGCGAACGCGCGATAGTAGAAGATGGCGTCGTACAGTTGCTCGGCCGCCGCCGAGTCTTCGCAGCCTACCAGATAGCCGTCTATCGACTCGCAGTCGCGACCGTGGACGAGAGCGAGCCCGGGCCAACGGTCGAGATAGCCGCCGGCCCAAAGGCCGAAGAATTCATCGCGCGCCGCGCCTTCGAGCGTCCTGCCCGCGTCGGGCGATGCCAGGCAGATGCCTTCGATCCGCCGCGCGGCCGCCGCCCGCCCGCCCGCGCCGAGCGCGTCGAACGTCCGCACCATCGCCGCTACTCGACCGTGACCGCCTTGGCCAGGTTGCGCGGCTGGTCGACGTCGGTGCCCTTGCACACCGCGACGTGGTAGGCGAGCAGCTGGACCGGGAGCGCATACAGGATCGGCGCGACCAGCGGGTCGACCTCG
>DASWHU010000171.1:0-2894 GCA_036398035.1 Alphaproteobacteria bacterium
GCATCGGCGGCGCGGTGCTCGACGTCTGGTACAGCTATCCCAAGGCGGACGGGCCGGACGTGGCGCCGTCGCGCCAGCCGTTCCACGAGCTCGACAACGTCATCATGACCCCCCACGCCTCCGGCTGGACCGAGGGCCTGATCGAGCGCCGCTGGACCGTGATCGCCGACAACATAGGGCGCCTCGCCGACGGGCGGCCACTGCACAACCGGATCGCGCGCCCTTGACCGCCGCCGCCGGCGGACCGAAAAGGGCCGCAGTGACCCGATAGCCTGGGGGGCGACGATGCGCAGCGGACGGCTGTTGACGGCGGGCCTGATGATCGCGGCGACGCCGGCATGGGCACTTGACGAGATCGTCACCCCGCAGGTGTTCGAGATCGCCGATTACGCCACCGCCCGCGGCGAGCTAATCGAGGGCCTGCGCGTCGGCTGGGAGGCCTATGGCAAGCTCAATCTCGACAAGGACAACGCGATCCTGATCGTGCCCTACTTCTCGGGCACGCCGCACGCCGCCGGCAAGTACGACGCGGCCGACGCGCAGCCCGGCTACTGGGACGCGATCATCGGCCCCGGCAAGCCGCTCGACACCGGCACCTATTACATCGTCAGCGCCGATGCGCTGTGCGACGTCCAGGTCAAGGACCCGCACGTCACCACCACCGGGCCGGCGACGATCGACCCGCGCACCGGCGAACGCTATGGCCTCGACTTCCCGGCGGTCTCGATCCGCGACTTTGTCGCGGTGCAGAAGGCGCTGCTGGAGAACCTTGGCATCTTCAAGCTGCGTGCCGTGGTCGGCTTCTCGATGGGCGCCGCCCAGGCGCTGCAATGGGCAGTGGCCTACCCGCACATGGTCGAGCGCGCGATCCTGGTCACGCCGTGGGCGCGCGCCGACGCCTGGCAGATCGCCACCATATACGCCTGGACGGCGCCGATCCTGCGCGATCCGGCGTGGAACGGCGGCGCCTATTACGGTGCGCCGGAGCCGGTCGAGGGCCTGGCCGCGGCCTACGAGGTGGCGTTCATGGACGCGCTCGGCCCGGCCTTCCTCAACGCCACGTTCGGGCGCAAGTGGGCCGAGGACGGCAACGACCCGGCGGCGGCGCCGGACAACCGGTTCGCGGTCGAGACCTGGCTCCAGGATACCGCGCGCGCCTATGCCGAGACCGGCGACGCCAACCACTTCCTGTGCCAGGCCAAGGCGATCCAGCTGTTCGAGGCCGGCCAGCGGGGCGACATCGCCGAGGCGCTGGCGCGGGTCACGGCGAAGACATTGTTGCTGCCGGCGGCCGGCGACATCATCCTGCCGCATGACCTGTCCGACGAGATCGCGGCTCAACTCACCGGCGCGCCCGCCGTCGAGCGCGCCGTGATTCCCGGCGGCGCCGGCCACATGAACGGCAGCACCGCGATCGGCGAGGTCGGCGCGGCGATCGCCCGCTTCCTCGCCGAGTAAGCCTGAGCCTCAGCGCAGGCCGAGCGCGGCCTCGCGGCCCTTGACCAGCGCGATGCAGGTGTCGTTGACCGGGGTCGCGACGCCGACCTCGCGGCCGGTGCGCGCGACGCCGCCGTTGATCGCGTCGATCTCGCTCCGCCTGCCGGCCTCGATGTCCTGGAGCATCGACGGCCGTCCGTCCGGGATCTTGAGCGCGAAGGCGCGCACATACGCCACCGGGTCGTCGAAGTCGAGGCGGATGCCCTTGGCGCGCGCGACCGCGTAGCCCTCGCCGGCGAGCCCCGCCGAGACCGCGAAAGTATCCGCGTTTGCCACCACCGCGCCGACCTTGAGCCCGGTCAAGGTGCACACCGGGCTGAACGAGATGTTGCAGATCAGCTTCTCCCAGATCAACTGGTGGATGTCGTCGAACGCCTTGACCTTGAAGCCGCCCGCGCGCCAGGCCTCGGCGATGCGCTCGAGGCGGGGCGTGACCGGGCCGTCGATCTCGCCGAGGCGGATCAGCTCCCAGCCCTCGTGGCGGGCGTGCCCGGGGCCGATGATCGAGCCGCCGAAGCCGCCGGCGACGCCGATCACCACCCGATCCGGCCCGACCACTCCCTGCACCGCCTCGCCGCTGCCGAGGCCGTTCTGGATGGCCAGCACCGGCGTGTCGGGGCCGAGCAGCGCCTTGGCGGTCTTGGCGGCGGCGGCGACGTCCATCGCCTTGGTGGCGATCACCACCAGCTCGCACGGGCCGACCTCGGCGGCGTCGGTGGTCGCGTGCACCGCGACCGTGTGGTCGCCGCTCGCGCCCTCGACGCGCAAGCCGTGGGCGCGGATCGCCTCGATATGCTCGCGCCAGCGGTCGATCGCCCACACCTCATGGCCGCCGCGCGCGAGCAGCGCCGCATAGACCGAACCCATCGCGCCGACGCCCACCACCCCGATCTTCATCTCCGGTTGCCCCCCAGTCCCGAATGCGTCGATTGTAGCCGCGGCCGTGCCCGGTTCTAGCCGTCGGTCACGGTGATCCGGCACGACACCGGCTTGTGGTCGCTGGTCTTCTGCTTAGCCGTCAACGGCGCGTTGACGCGGTCGTGGATTTGGTGCTCGACCAGGCCCGCGCCCGGGCGCACCTCGACCGGCCGGGTGCCGTCGACCAGGCCCTGGGTGAACAGGATGTGGTCGAGCAGGATGTGCGGGTCGCGGCCGGGGTCGAGCGGGTCCCTGAAGGCCACGGTCCAGCGCAGGTCGTCGCGATAGTCGAACAGCGCGTGATTGAGGAACCGGCGGGCGAAGAACACGTCGCCCTGCAGGGTCGAGACCAGGTCGAAGAACAGGAACTGGCGCTCGAGCAGCTCCTTGCCCGGGCCGTCGTTGAGGTCGCCGAGCACGAACACCAGCGGGTTCGGCTCCTGGCGGAAGCGCATGTCCAGGTAGTAGCGGATGTCCTC
>DASWHU010000172.1:0-2706 GCA_036398035.1 Alphaproteobacteria bacterium
GTCCTGGTCGACGACGACGAGGTGCGCGCCGCCATGACCGCGTCGTGGCTGATCCAGATGGGCCGGCGCGAGGTCCACGTGCTCGCCGGCGGGATCGGCGCGGACGGGCTCGAGCCCGGCCCCGAGCCGCGCACCGTGCTCGGCCTGACCCCTGCCCGGCAGGCGTTCGAGATCAGCGTCGGGCGGATGATGGGCATGCTGCCCGGGCGCGACATGACCTTGATCGACTTCGCCGACAGTCGGAGCTTCAAGGCCGGCCACGTCGCCGGCGCCTGGTGGACGGTGCGCGCGCGCCTGGCCGAGACCATCGCGCGCATGCCGCAGTCGCAGATGGTGGTCGCGACCTCGCCCAACTCGGACCTCGCGCACCTCGCCGCGCCGGAGATCGCACGCCATGTGCGCTGCCCGGTCAGGGTGCTCGGCGGCGGCACCGACGCCTGGGTCGCGGCGGGCCTGCCGCTCGAGGCGGGCGATGCGCGCATGTTGGGCGACCAGGACGATGTCCACCTGCTGCCCTACGACCATCCGCCCGCCGAGATCGAGGCGGCGATGCGCGCCTACCTGAACTGGGAGACGGCGCTGGTGCCGCGCACCGCGCGCGACGGCGTCGCCCGCTTCGACGTGCGCCCGCGCGCTTGAGCTCCCGTTCCCGCGTCATCCGCGATTCGACGGGGCGCGAGATCGCTCTCGCGGGCGCGCCGCGGCACGTCCTGCCGACCGGCAACCCGGCGGCGGCGGCGCTGTTCTGCCTCGCGCGCGACCGGCTGCAGGGCTGGCCCGAGCCGGTGCCCGGCGAGGCGCCGCCGGCCGCGCCTGCCCTGCCCTCGGTGCCGCGCCTGAACGCCCACGACGCCGCGGCCTCCGCCACCGTCGTCGCGCGCCTGGCGCCGGACCTGGTGCTCGACTTCGGCACCTGCGCGCCGCCGTTCGTCGCCTTCGCCGAGCGCCTCCAGGCCGACACCGGGATTCCGGTCGCGATCGTCGACGGGCGGCTGCGCGAGACGCCGCGCTCGCTGCGCCTGCTCGGCAGGCTGGTGGGCGCGGAGGCGCGCGCCAGCGCGCTGGCGCAAGCGTTCGAGTCGATGTGGTCGGAGGCCGCAGCCGCTGGCCGTGGCCGCGGCCCGCGCGTCCACTACGCCATCGGCCCGCGCGGCGAGAAGACCGCGCGCCGCGGCTCGATCCACCTCGACCTCCCGCAGATGCTCGGCGCGGTCAATGTCGCCGAGGTCGAGGCCGGCGACGGCGGGCGCGTGCCGGTCGCGGCAGCGGACGTGGCGCGCTGGGCGCCCGAGCTGATCTTGACCATCGACGCCGACTTCCACCGCGACGCCGCACGCCTGCCGGTGTGGGCCGAGATGGCGGCGGTGCGCGCCGGCCGGGTATATCTCGCCCCGGCACCGGTGCTGTCGTGGCTCGACTACCCGCCCTCGGTCAACCGCGCCATCGGCCTCGCCTGGCTCGCCGAGCTGTTCCACGGCGTGATCGGCCGCGACCGGCTGGCGGCGTTGGCATGCGACTTTCACCGCATGTTCTACGGCGTCGATCTCGCCCCGGCAACGCTCGCCGCCGCGCTTTCCAAGGCCGGGGTGGGCTGACAGACTCGCGCCCATGCGCGCCTTTGCCTTGGCCTTGCCCATTCTCATCGCCGCCGCGACGGCGCGGGCGGAACTCGGCAGCCACGGCCACGTGGTCAACGCGGTCGCGTTCGCGCCCGACGGGCGGATTGCGCTGTCGGCGAGCTGGGACAACACGGTCGCGTTGTGGGACCTCGCCACCGGCGCCGAGCTGCGCGAACTCGACGGCCACGGCCAGAGCGTCAATGCGCTTGCCGTTTCGCCCGACGGCACCCGCTTCGCCTCGGCGAGCTGGGACCGCACCGTACGCCTGTGGGACCTCGCCAGCGGCGCGCCGCTCGAGGTGCTCAGCGGCCACTCCGAGGCGGTCTACGGCGTCGCCTACTCGCCCGACGGCTCGCGCCTGGTCACGGCGAGCTGGGACTACACGCTCAAGCTCTGGGACCTGGCGAGCGGGCGCGCGGTGCGCGATTTCATTGGCCACGAGGCGAACGTGATGGCCGCCCAGTTCTCGCCCGACGGCGCGCGCATACTGTCGGCGAGCTACGACCGGACCTTGCGCCTGTGGAATACCGGGACCGGCGCGGAGCTCAAGGTCCTGCGCGGCCACGCCAACAGCGTCAACGACGTGGCCGTCCTGCCGGACGGGCAGACGGCGCTGTCGGCAAGCACCGACAGGAGCTTGCGGCTCTGGGACCTCGCCGCGGGCACCGAGATCGCGCGCCTCGACGGCCACGGCGCGTTCGTCACCTGCGTCGCGGTCTCGCCCGACGGCGGCCAGGCGCTGTCTGGCGACGGCGACGGCGCGCTGATCCTATGGGACCTCGCCGCGCGCCGGCCACGGCGCCTGCTCACGGGCTCCGAGGGCGCGGTCTGGGACGTCGCCATCTCGCCGGACGGCGCGCGCGCCCTGTCCGGCGGCGCCGACCACAAGGTTCGCTACTGGGACCTTGCCTCGGGCACCGAGATCGCGTTTTGAAGCTGTTGGCACCTAGTACATCGTTTCCATGGATCGAATCATATCAAGCGGCGCGGTCGAGCTTGTAGGTCCAGGTGTGGACGACGGGGTGGCGATTGATGTGGTCGATGGCGGTCATGAGGCGGTCCTTGAGTTCCTGCTCGGATGCGACAC
>DASWHU010000173.1:0-4915 GCA_036398035.1 Alphaproteobacteria bacterium
GCGAGGCCGAGACCGACGCAGGCAAACAAGAGCTGCGACACCGGCCGCCAGGTGGCCGCGACCGCGCGCCCGGTGAGAATCCCGGCGCCGCCGCCGAGCACCACGGTGACGCCGATGAACACGCCGAGCGAAGTTTCCGACAGCGCTTCCACCGCCTCAACCCTGGTGGCCGCCTTCGAGATAGGCGCCGCGCACCTCCTCGTTCGCCAGCAGCTCGGCGCCGGTGCCGGCGAGCACGATCCGGCCATTGGCCATGACGTAGCCGCGATGGGCGACGCGCAGCGCGTGGTGCGCGTTCTGCTCGACCAGCAGGATGGTCACGCCCTGGCTGCGGTTGATCTCGCCGATCACCTCGAAGATCTGCTTGACCAGCATCGGCGCGAGCCCGAGCGACGGCTCGTCGAGCAGCAATAGCCGCGGCCGGCTCATCAGCGCGCGGGCGATCGCAAGCATCTGCTGCTCGCCGCCCGACATCGTTCCACCGCGCTGGTGGCGGCGGTCGCCGAGGATCGGGAACAGCGCGAACACCCGCTCGAGATCGCGCCCGAACTCGGCCGGGTCCGCGGTCACCGCGCCCATCTGCAGGTTTTCCATGATCGTCATGCGCGAGAAGATGCGCCGGCCCTCCGGCGCGTGCGCGATGCCGAGGCGGACGATGCGGAAGGTGGGGACGCGGGTGATGTCCTGGCCACGGAAGACGATCCGGCCCGCGCGCGCCTGGGGCGTGCCGCAGACGGTCATCAGCAGGGTCGACTTGCCGGCGCCGTTGGCGCCGATCAGGGTGACGATCTCGCCCTCGCCGACCTCGAGGTCGACCCCGCGCAAAGCCTGGATGGGCCCGTAGAACGTGTGCACGCTCTCGACCGACAGCATCATGCGGCGCCCGGCTCCACGTCCTCGGTCTCGCCAAGATAGGCGCGGATCACGGCCGGGTCCGCGCGGATCCGGGCCGGGGTGCCGTCGGCGATCTTGCGCCCGTAGTCGAGCACCACGATGTGGTCGGAGATGCCCATCACCACGCTCATGTCGTGCTCGATCAGCAGCAGGCCGATGCCGTGCTCGTCGCGGATCTCGAGCAGCAGCCGGTTGAGCTCGGCCGATTCGCGCGGGTTGAGCCCGGCCGCGGGCTCATCGAGGCACAGCAGCACCGGGCTCGTGCACATGGCGCGCGCGATCTCCAGGCGGCGCTGGGCGCCGTAGGGCAGCTCGCCCGCGACCCGGTCGGCGTCGTCGGCCAGCCCGACGCGCTCGAGCCAGGTGCAGGCGTGCGCCACCGCCTCGGCCTCCGCGTCGCGGTAGCGGGCGAGCCCGAGCAGGCCGGCGACCGAGAACATTGAGGCGCGCATCAGCGGCTGGTGCTGGGCGACGATCAGGTTCTCGAGCACCGACATGGCCGGGAACAGGCGG
Source organism: Alphaproteobacteria bacterium (assembly GCA_036398035.1). Lineage (GTDB taxonomy): Bacteria > Pseudomonadota > Alphaproteobacteria > UBA7887 > UBA7887 > DASWHU01. Next base: position 1,408 of record DASWHU010000173.1, read on the forward strand.
ATGTTCTGGAAGGTGCGCGCGATGCCGGCGCGGGCGATGCGGAACCCCTCCATCCGCTCCAGAAAGCTCTCGCGCCCGTCATGGCCGCGCAAGGCGAGGCGGCCGACGGTCGGCTGGTAGAACCCGGTCAGGCAGTTGAACACCGTGGTCTTGCCGGCGCCGTTGGGGCCGATGATGGCGGTGATCTCGCGCTCCGCGGCGCGGAACGACAGGTCGTCGACCGCGACCAGGCCGCCGAAGCGCATGGTCAGGTGCTCGACCTCGAGCAGCGCGCGCCCGGTCATGCGCGAACGCCGGCGCGCGCCAGGCGGATGGTCGGCTCGCGATGGGCGAGCAGCCCGCGCGGCCGCCAGATCATGATCAGCACCATCGCGATGCCGAACACCAGCATGCGGAACTGCGAGAACTCGCGCAGCGCCTCGGGCAACAGGATGATCGCGCCGGCCGCGAACACCACCCCGATCTGGCTGCCCATGCCGCCGAGGACGACGATCGACAGGATGATCGCGGACTCGATGAAGGTGAAGCTCTCCGGGCTGATGAAGCCCGAGCGGGCGGCGAAGAACGAGCCCGAGAAGCCGCCGAACATCGCGCCCAGCGCGAACGCCGACAGCTTGATGTTGACCGGGTTGAGGCCGAGCGCGCGGCACGCGATCTCGTCCTCGCGCAGCGCTTCCCAGGCGCGCCCGATCGGCAGGCGGCGGATGCGCAGCACGAAGGCGTTGGTGAGCAGCGCCAGGGCGAGGATGATGAAGTAGAGATAGGTGATCCGCTGGTCGCCCGAGAACTCGAGGCCGAAGAACTCGTGGAAGGTGGTGCCGGTCGCGGAGCTGCGCGTGAACTCGAGCCCGAACAGCGACGGCCGCGGGATGCCGGGGATGCCGTTCGGGCCGTTCGAGAACGCGACCCAGTTGGTCAGGATGATGCGAATGATCTCGCCGAAGCCGAGGGTGACGATGGCGAGATAATCGCCGCGCAGCCGCAGCACCGGATAGCCCAGCAAGATTCCGAACGAGGCCGCGATCGCGCCGGCAATGGGCAGGCAGACCCAGAACGACAGGTCGTAGGTGGTGCCGAGCAGGGCGAAGCTGTAGGCGCCGACGGCGTAGAACGCGACGTAGCCGAGGTCGAGCAGGCCGGCCAGGCCGACGACGATGTTGAGCCCCCAGCCGAGCATGACGTAGATCAGCACCAGGGTCGCCACGTCGACCACGTAACGGTCGGCGAAAGGCATCAGCGGCAGCGTCACCGCGAGCAGCAGGGCGACCGCCGCGAGCGGCATCCGCCGGCGCCGGACGAGGCCGCCGATCTCAGCCGCGACCGAGCCGCCGAGGTTCGCGAACGCCGGTCGCGCGCGCCCGAGCAGGATCACGGCGATGCGGCCGCAGAACACCGCCGCCACCGCGATCGCGAGCCACGGCCAGCGCGCGACGACCTCGAGGTCGTTCGGCCCCGGCATCACCCGCAGCCCGATCAGGGGCAGGCCGAGGACCGCGGCGACCAGCGCCGCGAGGCCCGCCTCCTTGACCATCGCCGAGGCCGCGGGGAGGCGCGCGGCCGGCACGGCCACCTCTTGCACCCGCTCAGACCTTCTCGATCTCGGGCCGGCCGAGCAGCCCGGTCGGCCGGAAGATCAGCACCAGCACCAGGATGCCGAACGCGGCGACGTCCTTGTACTCGACCGTGAAGTAGCCGGACCAGAACGCCTCGACCATGCCCAGCAGCAGGCCGCCGAGCATGGCTCCGGGCAGCGAGCCGATGCCGCCGAGCACCGCCGCGGTGAACGCCTTCAGCCCGGCGATGAAGCCCATGAAGAAGTCGACCACGCCGTAATAGAGCGACACCATGACGCCCGCGACCGCGGCCAGCGCCGCGCCGACCACGAAGGTGAGCGAGATGGTGCGGTCGACGTCGATGCCGAGCAGGGTGGCCATGGTCCGGTCCTGCTCGCAGGCGCGCTGGGCGCGCCCGAGCGCGGATTGGGCGATCAGGGTCGCGAACGCGCCCATCAGCACCACCGTAAGCACCATGATGAAGATCTGGATATAGCTGAGCGTGACCCGGAAGTCGCCGCCCTGATAGACGGTGAAGCCGCCGGCAATGATCGGCTGCAGCGCCTTGACGCCCGCGCCCTGGGTGATCAGCACGTAGTTCTGCAGCGCGAGCGACATGCCGATTGCCGAGATCAGCGCCGCCAGGCGCTGCGAGCCGCGCAGCGGCCGGTAGGCGACGCGCTCGACCGTCCAGCCATAGACCGAGGTGAACAGCATCGCCACCACCAGCACCACGAGCAGCGCCAGCGGCACCCAGGTGATGCCGGCGGCGCCGAGGATGGTGAAGCTGATGACCGCGATGAAGGCGCCGATCATGTAGATCTCGCCATGGGCGAAGTTGATCATGCCGATGATGCCGTAGACCATGGTGTAGCCGATCGCGATCAGCCCGTAGATGCTGCCGAGCGTGAGCCCGTTGATCAGCTGCTGAAGGAAGTACGCCATGCGGTCCCCTGCCCCCACCCGCGGCCCCCGGCATCGGCCGGCGATGGCGGCGCCGGCCGATCACGCGGCCCCTGTCTAGCGCAGTTGAGGCGGCGGCGAAAGGCGGCTCTGTTCGCGATCAGGGGGCAGGGTCAGCGCGCCCGCGGCCGGCCGCGCTTGGCGAGCACGTAGTCGAGCTTGCGCCGCGCGAGCCGCATCAGCTCGGCGTCGCTGACCAGCGGCGAGCCGACGATCGAGACCTCGATGTAGGTGACCGGATCGACCGCGGTCACCTTGACCGAGCCGCCGATGCGGATGAACTCGTAGATGATGCCGTCACCGTCGGGCTCTTCGCCGCTCGCCATGGCGCTGGTGCGGGCCCGGCAGGGCGGGCGCGGTCAGGCCGCGGCGCGATTGATTCCGAGCCTGGCCCAGACGCTGCGCAGCGCCTCGACCAGGTGGTCCATCATCTCGTCGGTGTGCAGCGGCGAGGGCGTGATCCTGAGCCGCTCGGTGCCCCGCTCCACGGTCGGGAAGTTGATCGGCTGGACGTAGATGGCGAAGTCGCGCAACAGCTCGTCGCTCGCCCGCTTGCACAGCACCGCGTCGCCGATCATCACCGGCACGATGTGGCTCGGGTTGTCGAGCACGGGAATCCCTATCTCGGCGAGGCGCCGCTTGAGTGTGCGCGCGCGCTCCTGGTGGCGCTCGCGCTCGGCCTGGCTCTGTTTGAGGTGGCGCACCGCGGCGAGCGCGCCCGCCGCCACCGCCGGCGGCACCGAGGTGGTGAAGATGAAGCCCGCGGCATAGGAGCGCACGACGTCGATCAGGTTGGCACTGCCCGCAATGTAGCCGCCCATAACGCCGAACGCCTTGGCGAGCGTGCCCTCGATGATGTCGAGGCGGTCCATCAGGCCCTCGCGCTCGGCGACGCCGCCGCCGCGCGGCCCATACATGCCGACCGCATGCACCTCGTCGAGATAGGCGAGCGCGCCGTGGCGCTGGGCGACGTCGCAAATCTCCTCGATCGG
>DASWHU010000174.1:0-18460 GCA_036398035.1 Alphaproteobacteria bacterium
AAAACCAAGGAAATATAAGGCATTTCCCGCATGCCTCCGGACTTCCGCACGCTCGCGATCGCCCGGCGCCGATCACCAAGCCGGCGGCCGGCCGGTCGGACCCGTGTCGCGTTCGGCTTCGCTCGGCCGCAGAGCGGAGGCCGGAAAACCGGTCCGGTTGCCCGCGCATCGTCGCCGCTCGTTCGCCGGCTAAGTGGCTCGTTCGGCGCCGGTGCGCCGCGCGAGTCGAAGCGGTTTGCGCAAATAAATTCGACCTGTTGCGTGGGGGTCACGCCATGAGGCGAAATGCGTTGCGCCACGAAGCCTCTTAGGCTTTGTCTTGCAAACAACCTCGGCTGACTCGAAAATCCGCGGATGTCCATGGCCGCTTGGAAAAGCCAGTCTCCGGCGGCGCTGACAAGGTTCGTTGCGAATGACGCATCGCGGGTCTGCCGGAACCGACGGAAGCCATCGCAGTGCCGCACGCGCGGCGGGGATGGTTGAAGGTTCCCCGCGCCCGATGTCGATCGCGTCACACCGGACCCGGTTCCGTTCCCGGTTCCCGGCCTGAGAGTGCCGACGCCGGGAACGGCGCAACGTCTCATTCTCTAGCACCGTGGCATTAACAACTGGAGCACGACAGATGGCGCGTACCAAGACTGCGAAACCGGCCAGGGCGAAGCGGGCCACCAAGGCTGCCAAGCCGCGTAAGGCCGCGCGGGCGAAGCCCGCCCGGGCCATGACGGCGGCGCGGAAAGCGGCGCCCAAGGCCAAGGCGAGACGGCCTGTGGCCCGCCGAGCGGCCCCCAGGGCGGCCGTTCGCGTCGGCGCGACCCCGATGGGGAAAAGCGACAAGGATCATCTCGCCGCGGTCATCCAGGGTTCGACCGGCTGCACCGCCAAGATCGCCAAGGACGCTCTCGACAACGTGATCTCGACGATCACCGAGAGCCTGAAGAAGAAAGGCAAGGTGCAGTTGACGGGCTTCGGCTCGTTCGCGGTGACCAGGCGCGCCGCGCGCATGGGCCGCAATCCGCGCACCGGCGAGAAGGTGAAGATCAAGGCCTCCAGGTCGGTGCGCTTCCGTGCCGGCAAGACCCTCAAGGATGCGGTCTGAGCACGACCGATCTTAATCCGGTACCGGCACCGCCGGCCGGATATTGGCGCGAACCGCATTCCCGATCCGGCCGGCCGGCTGCACATAGTCGGCCGGCTTTCTTTCGCGGCTTCGCGCGCCGCCATGCCCGCGATGTCCGCGCCGCCTGCTATCCTGGCGAGATGAAACAAAGCCTGCATCGCCTGACGGTCGCCACCCGCGGTCAGGGCCTGGTCGAGATCACCGAGACGGTCTCGGCGTGGCTCGCGACCCAGGCGATCCGCCAGGGGCTGCTGACGCTGTTCGTCCGCCACACCTCGGCGTCGCTGCTGATCCAGGAGAACGCCGATCCCGACGTGCTGCGCGATCTCGAATCGTTCTTCGCCTCGCTAGCGCCGGAGGATGCGACCCTCTACCGGCATCGCACCGAGGGGCCGGACGACATGCCCGCCCACATCAAGAGCGCGCTCACCCAGACCCAGATTTCGGTGCCGGTGGACGAAGGGCGGCTGCTGCTCGGCACCTGGCAGGGAGTCTATCTGTTCGAGCACCGCACCGCCCCGCATCGGCGCGAGGTGGTGCTGCATCTGGCCGGCATATAGCGGCGCGCACCGGCAAACGCGGAGCACCGGCCATGGCATTCGAGCAGATCACCTATGGCGTCGATGCGCACATCGCCACCGTCACCTTGAACCGGCCGGACAAGCTCAACGCCTGGACGCCGGTGATGGAGCGCGAGGTGCGCCGGGCGATGGCGGCGGCGGCGGCGGATGCGGCGGTGCGAGTCATCGTGCTGACCGGCTCGGGGCGCGGCTTCTGCGCCGGCGCCGACATGTCCGTGCTGTCGGGCCTGGCCGGCACGACGGCGGCGGAGCGGGCGGAGGCGGCACGACGGATCGCGGCAGCGGCGCCGATCCCCGGCGCGCTCGAGCTTGGTGACGATTTTTCCGGGCGGCTCGCCTATTTCCCGACCATCCCAAAGCCGGTGATCGCGGCGATCAACGGCCCGACGGCCGGCCTCGGCTTCGTGCTGACGCTGTTCGCGGACCTTCGCCTCGCCGCCGCCGACGCGTTCCTGACCACGGCGTTCTCGCGCCGCGGCCTGATCGCCGAGCACGGCATCGACTGGATGCTGCCGCGCCTGGTCGGCCTCGGCGCGGCGTTCGACCTGCTGCTGTCCGCGCGCCGCGTGGGTGCCGAGGAAGCGCTGGCGATGGGCCTGGTGAACGCAGTGTATGCGGCCGACGGGTTCAGGGACCAGGTCCGCGCCTATGCCGGAGAGCTTGCCACCGCGGTCTCGCCGCGCTCGATGCGGGTGATGAAGCGCCAGCTCTATCTGAGCGGCGCACGCGGCTTGGGCGAAGCGGTCCGCAGCGGCGATCAGGAAATGCTGGCGAGCTTCGACAGCGAGGACTTTCGCGAAGGGGTGGCGCATTTTCGTGACGGCCGCGCGCCGGCGTTCACCGGCCGTTGAGGGTTTGGGCGCCGGCAGGATGGCGGTAATGAGGTAGCCAGGACAAAGGCGAAGCCGCGCCTCGGGATGGGGCCCGCCGCTGGCGCAAACTGGGGACGCACTGTCGGCGAAACCGTCGATGGCGGTGATGTTCAGCAAGCCAGCCGTGCCGAAGAGCGACGTGGCCCCGCGCCACGAATCGCTGGCGGTGCCGCGCCGGCCGGCGCGCCGCGACACCCCCATGGTCGCGCCGATCGACCTGGCCCTGCTCGCGGGGCTGCCGGTTCTCACCGCGCTGTCCTGGCTGCTGCCCCCCGCGGCATGGCCGGCGGTCGCGCGCGCGCTGACGCCGTTCCAGCTGCGCGAGATGGCCCGCGATCCCGATGCCCTGGCGCGCGTCGTCGCGCGCATCTGCGGCCCCCGATCGGGCGAGGTGGACGGCCGCGACGTCGTCGAGCGGCTCGCCCGGCACGACCTGATGGCGTTGCTGCTGATGTTGCGCGCCCTGCGGCCGGGCGCCGCGCCGCCGGCGATTCGCCTGTCGGGCGGCGAGCGCATTGCCGCTGCATTGGCGGACGGGCGCGGCGCGATCCTGTGGATCGGCTATTTCGCCTATGCGTCGATGGTCGCCAAGATGGCGTTGCACGAGGCCGGTCATCGGATCGTCCATCTCAGCCATCCGCGGCACATGTTTTCGTCGTCGTGGTTGGGCATGCGGGTGATCAACGGCGTCGCGCGCAATGCCGAAGACCGGTTCCTCGGCGAACGGGTGCTGTTGGGCCTCGACTCAGCGACCGCGGCGCTGCGCACGCTCGCGCACCATCTCGGCGAGAACCGGGTGGTCAGCGTCGCCGCACGCAGCACGGCCACGCGGCCGGTCCGGGTCGGCTTCCTCGGCCGCGAGCTGGCGCTGGCGCCGGGCGCGCTCGACCTCAGCTTTCGCACCGGCGCCCCGGTGCTGCCGGTATTTACGGTTCGCGCGCACGACGGCTTCGAGGTGGTGGTCGAGCCGGCGCTGACGGTCGACCGGTCGCTGCCGCGGCGCCGGGCCACGCGCGAGGCCGCGCAAGCCTTCGCCCGCCTGCTCGAGTCGTGGGTGCTGAGCCATCCGGACCAATGGCAGGACTGGCAGCACCTGTAGCGTCAGGCACGGCCGCGAAGCGCGCGCGCCTCCGCCCGATGCCAGGCGAGCAGGCCCGGCGCGCCGATCAGGAGCTCGCGCCCGCGGGTGGCGAGCGAGACCGCGAGCAGCGCCGCCGGCGAGGCGTCGACCACGGCGGCGAGCGCGACATACCCCGCCTCCTGGATGCCGATGCCGCCGGGAACCATGAACAGCAGGCCGCGGGCGGCGCCGGTCAGGCTCTTGACCATGAGCGCGTCCGTGAACGTCAGCGACATGCCGATCAGATAGGCCGCCAGCCACACCTCGAGGGCCAGCGCGACGCGTGCCGCGAGGTGGAGCGCGAGCGCAAGCGCGAGCCGCCGCGGGCGGGCGTAGATGCGCCTGAGCGCAGCGTCCAGGCGCAGCCCGCCGCTTTTCGCCGTCATACCGTCGCCGCCGCGCACGGCCCCGGCGAACGCGCCCGCGACCCTGCCGGCGACGCCAGCGTGCTGGACCGCAACGAATCCCAAGGTGCCGGCCACGACCAGGCCGGCGGCGATGGTGACCGCGATGGCCAGCGCGGATTCGCCGGTGCGCGCGGCAAGCAGTCCCGCGCCGAGCAGCGCCCACGCCGCCAGCGACAGCGCCTGCACCGCCTGCCCGGCGATGACCGAGGCGGCGGCGTCACGCGCGCGGATGCCGTCGAGCGCGACCAGGCGTGCCCTGACCGCCTCGCCGCCGAGCCCCGTGACCGGCAACAACAGGCTGACCGAGTTGCCGATCCAGGTCGCGCGCAGCGCCGCCGCGAGGCTCGGCTCGCGCCGCGGCCGGAACAGCGGTCGCCACGACGCCGCGGCAAGACCCAGGCTCGGCAGATAGGCCGGCGGCAACAGCAGCAGGCCCCAGCCGAGCGCGACCAGGGCCTGGGCGACCGGCTCTATGCCGCGCCAGACGACGAGCGCGAACATGAGCGCGATGCCGGCGACCAGGCCGAGGCGCGTAAGCACCCGCAATCGCCGCCAGCCGCCGCGCGGCGGCCTTTCGCCTGCCGCCCGATCGGTGACGACGTGGCGCTCTGCGTCCTGTCCGATCGGTCTCACGCTCGCGGCAGGACGCCGGTGCGCCGGTCAGCGCGCCTGCTGTTCAAATTCTGCGCGCGGCGGGCGCGTCATGCCTCCGCCGCGGCCGTGAACAGCCCGATCGGCGCGCCGGACGGGTCGGTGACGATCGAGATCCGCCCGACCCCCGGGATGTCGAACGGCGCCTTCATCACCTTGCCGCCCAGGCCCTCGACCTTGGCGGTGCGGGCATCGACGTCGTCGACCATGACATAGGCGAGCCACATCGACGGCCCGGCGCCGTCTGCCGGCGGCTTCATCATGCCGCCCACGTCTTGCGCCCCGTTGTTGAACAGCGTGTAGTTGCCCGTGCCCATGTCCATGTCGCGCCGCGTCCAGCCCAGCAGCTTGCCATAGAACGCGCCGCAGCCGTCGGTGTCGGGCGTGATCAGCTCGTTCCAGCCGAATGTCCCGTGTCCAGCCATCGTCTCCTCCCTCGCATGCCGGACCAGCCGGCGACGGTCAGATCTCGCCGATCCACGGATGCGCATCGCCCAGCATGCGGTGCAGGCGCGAATCGTGGGTCTTGAAATGGTCGGTGAACCACGCCGCCAGCGCGCTCGACAGCCGGTCCTGGTAGTCGTCATAGGCGCCGGCCTCGAAGTCATCCATGATGTCGCGGATCTGGTCGAGCAGGTCCTCGTGCTGGGCCTTGTGCTCGCCATACTGGTCGTAGGCGCGCTCGCGCATGATCGCCTCCTCGAGCGCGAAATGCGCCGAGATGCGCGCGTAGATCTCGCCGAAGAAGGCGATCACCGAGTCGCGTCCTGCCGCAGTCTCGAGCCCGGCGTGGAGCTCGTTGATCAGCGCGATCAGCTCCCGGTGCTCGTGATCGACCGCGGGGATGCCGAGGCTGAACTCGGGTTTCCATTCGACCAGGGTCATGGCGGTCACCTCGCGCGCTCGGCTGCGACCGGCCGGGAATCGAACGTGAAGCCGCCGAGCTCGGCCTTGAAGTCGACCACGAACCGTGCGCCCGCGGCAAGGGTCACGGTCTGCTCGGCGGCGTAGTCGAAGCCCGACTCGCGCTCGGTGTCGCGCAGCGCGGCGGCGATCAGATGGCGCCCCGCGGGCACCGTGAAGCGCCGGTAGACGCGCGACGGGCCGTCGCCGGCGATCCCGCCGGGCGGCAGCGCGTGCTCGAACATCACCTGCTCGTCAAGTGCCAGGCGCACCGTCACCGGCACCCGCTCGCGCGGGCAGATCTCGGGCCGGCGCATGTTGGGCGCCAGGGCGGCGATCTCCTCGGGCGTCAGGCGCCGGCAGTCTCCCTTGCGCGCGGCACCGTGCGAGAAGCTGAGCACGAGCTCGGCGCTGTCGGCGGGGAAGCCGCGATAGGCGGGGGTGTTCGAGAACGTGCCGAGCACGAGCGCGACCAGGGCGTAGACCACGCCCTGGCCCAGATATGCGCCGAGCCTAGCCATGCTCGCCGATCGGCTCGGCCCGGCACCGCGGTCGCGGCTGGATGCGGTCGCGGAACGACGCGATCGCGGCGGCCAGGCGCGCGCCCTCGCTTTGCGCGGCCCACACCGTCAGCAGGCGCCCGCGCGGCACCCGACGCCTGAGATAGGGATCGCGGGTGCCCGCGATGCGCGCCTCGGTCCAGTCAATGCCGCCGCGATGATAGCAGTTGCCGGCGCGACAACCGGCGAGCACGATGCCGTCGGCGAGATCGCGGCTGAGGACGTAGTCGATGAACGGCGGCGGCACCGCGGCGATGCACGGCACCGCGACCGTCGCCCCGCCCGCGCCGCCGGCGCCGGCGCAGTGGTCGCAGGCGATGACCAGGACGCGCGGCGAGCCGGTCACGGTTGCGGCGGCGGCGTGCACCGTCTCGCGCAGATCGGCGACCGAGCGGTCGGGCAGCTCGATTCCCGGGCGCAGCTCGGACTTGCGCCGGAACGGCGTCGCGGTCGGGCAGGCGCCGGCGCAGATGCCGCAGGCGACGCAGCGCGCCGGATCGACGTGAGCCTGGTCGCGGAACGGCAGGCCGTCTGAGCGCGGGCGCATCAGGATCGCGGCATAGGGACAGTCGGCGGCGCAGCGGCCGCAGCCGTTGCAGTTGTCGAGGTGGACCACAGCCGCCGGCGCCGCACGCCTGGGCGGCAGCCACGGCAGCGCGACCAGGATCACGGTCAGCGCGGCCGCGAAGCCCCACACCGCCCCGGCCGACCAGTGGTCGATCAGCGGGTAGAACACCAGGTAGAACCAGTCGAGGCGCAGCACAGAGGGCACCTGGGCGAGGTCCGCGGGCGCGTGGCTGACCGCCGGCTTGACCAGCGACAGCACCAGCAGCATCGCCAGCGTGCCGACCAGCAGGCCGCGGTTGGGCGTGATCCGCGGCCGGCTGATCCGCTGCAGGTGCAGCCACAGCACCAGCAGCAGCAGCAGCGGCACGACGATGTGGATGAACATCAGCAAGGTGAAGAAGCGGTCGTCGAGCGCCGCCGGGGTCAGGAAGTTGCGCGCGATCGGCTCGCCGAAGATGCCCAGCCAGTCGAACCACTCGGTCGAGCGGATGGCGATGTATTGCGCGAGCCGGTCCCACACCAGCCAGTAGCCCGAGATGCCGGAGATGAACACCAGCCACAGGATCGGCGTGCCGGTGACCCAGGAGAACCAGCGCGGTCCCCTGAGCCTGCCGAGCAGGAACTCGCGCGCCGCGTGGACCACCAGCACCAGCACCATGGCGTCGGAGGCGTAGCGGTGCAGGCTGCGCATCACCCCGCCCAGCCACCACTGGTCGATGGTCAGGTACTCGACCGACCGGTAGGCCTCGGTGGTGCCGGTGCCGAACAGCACGTAAACGTAGATGCCGCTGACCGCGATCACCCAGTAGAACAGGAAACCGAGCGCGCCGAGCTGGTAGAGCGGGTTCCAGCGGGCCCCGAAAATGCGGTCGAGCAGCGCCTCCGCGCGTTCCAGGCCCGAACGCGCGATCCGGATCGGGGCGGTCACCTCAACGCACCGGCTCAGCCATGAGGCGCCGGCGGCGCCGCGCGCAGCCAGGCGCGGACCAGCACGAAGGCGATGCCGCCAAGGCTCGCTACGCCGACCGCGAGCGCGATGAAGATCGAGTAGTCGAACCGGTAGCGGCCGGTGGTCGGGTCGAAATAGGTGCAGAACAGGCGCAGCCGGTCGACCGCGTCGGCGAGGCTCGCGATCCCCTTGCCGCCGCCGTAGACCAGCGCCAGCAACGGCTCGACCACCGCCGGCGGCTCGAACTCGGCGCCGTAGACCTGGCGGAAGACGCGCCCCTCGGCGTCGACCACGGTGGTCTGGGCCAGATGGTCGAAGCCGCGCGGCGAGGGGAAGTAGATGAAGCCGAGCACATCCGCCAGCGCGCGCACGCTCGCCTCATCGCCGCTCAGGAACTCCCAGTTGGGCAGGTCCAGCCCCTGGGCGCGGGCAAAGTCGCGCATGCGCCCGGGCGTATCGGCGTCGGTATCGAAGCCCACCGTGATCACCGAGAACCGGTCGGAACCGACCGCATCCTGCGCGATTTCGACGGCGCGGTACAACCTTTGCACCACCACCGGACAGGATAGGGCGCAGCCCGTGAACACCATGTTGACGACCAGCGGCTTGCCGCGAAACCCGGCGAGCCGGACCGGCGTGCCGTCCGAGCCGGTAAAGGCGAGGTCGCCGACCTCGCGCCCGATCGCCGCCTGGCTGTAGGCGATCGCCGCGTCGGGGTCGAACGCCGAGGGCTCGGGCGCGACCTTGGCCGCAGCGTTCGCGGCGCCAGCCGCGGCCAGCACGACCGCGGTCGGCACCGACAGCCACCGCAGCCACCGCACGGCGCGCATCCTAGCCGAGCAGCGCCCGGTCGAGCAGCGTCGCCCCGAGCAGCAGGCCAAGCTGGACCAGCGAGGCGCCGAAGTTCGCCCGCGCCGCCTCAGCGCCCGGCGCGCGCACCAGGCGCACCGACTGGCGCAGGAACCAGGCGCCGCCCACCACCGCCCCGGCGAGGTAGATCCAGCCGAGGCCGAGCGCGGCCGGCACCAGCGACAGCGCCACCAGCGCCACCGTGTGGGCGAGAATGATCCGCGCCGCCGCCGAATCGCCCACCACCACCGGCAGCATCGGCACGCCGGCACGGGCGTAGTCCTCGTGCAGCACCGTCGCCAGGCTCCAGAAGTGTGGCGGCGTCCACAGGAACAGCACCCCGGCCAGGATCAGCGGCACGGCGCCGAGGTCGGGCTCGACCGCGGCCGCGCCGGCAAGCACGGCGAAGCTGCCGGCAAGCCCGCCGAGCACGATGTTGAGCCAGGTGCGGCGCTTGAGCCAGACGGTGTAGACGACGCCGTAGACGAACGCGCCGAGGAAGGTGTAGAGCGCCGCCCAGCCGTTGAGCGCCCACCCGGCGGCGCCGACCGCGACCGCGAGCACGGCGAAGATCAGCGCCAGCCACGCCGGCCCGGCGCGGAACGCGCCGGTGACGAACGGGCGGGTGCGGGTGCGGGCCATGCGCGCATCGAGATCGCGCTCGACGTAGTGGTTGAAGGCGCCGGCGGCCGCCGCCGACAGCAGCACCGCCAGGGCGAGCACCGACGCCTTCCATGCCGGCAGCGCGGGAGCCCCCGCCACCGCCATGCCGGCGAGCGCACACAGCATGATCGCGAACGCAATCCGCAGCTTGAAGACGGTCCAGACCTGCCCGACCAACGTTGCCATGCCAAGCACCCTTTGCCGCGTCTTGTCGGTTCGGATCAGCTCAGCGGCCAGACCTCGGACAGGAACTTCCAGTTGATGAAGTAGTAGAGCACGAACGCGGCGAAGAAGATCGCGACCAGGGTCAAGGTCCCGGGCAGCTTGAGCGTGCCCTCGCTGCCGTAGGTCGACACCGCCGCGCCGGGGGCGATGATCGGGTTGGCCTTGACCGCCTCGGCGTCGCGCCGCGGCCCGAACAGGACCGAGCCGACCACGATGACCACGAACATCAGGCCGCCCAGCCCCGCGAGCAGCCCGGACAGCCCGTTCAGGCCCATCATCAGGTAGGCGGTGCCGGGATAGTCCCAGCTCAAGGCCGCGTCGCTGAAGGTGATGTCCCAGTGGCGGCGCGAGACGCCGAGCGTGCCCGCGCCCATCATGAACAGCGAGATGCCCGCGGCGCCGATGCCGAACACGTAGGGCTGCCACTTGGCCATGCGCTTGAAGATGATCTCGCGCCGGAAGATCAGCGGCACCACCAGATAGGTGATCGCCATGAAGGCAAGCGTGGTGCCGGCGACCACCGTGCCGTGGAAATGGCCGGGCACGTAGAGCGTGTTGTGCATCAAGAGGTTGATCTGCTCGGTGCCGAGCACCACGCCCGAGATGCCGCCGAGGAAGCCGAACATGACCAGCGACAGCGCCATGCCCGAGAATGCCGGGTTGCCCCACGGCGCGTTGCGCAGCCAGCCGAACACGCCCTGGGTGTAGCCGCGGCGGCGTTGCGCCGCCTCGACCGCGCCGGGCACGCTCATGCCGTGGATCATGCTGCCGAGCACGGCAAGGTAGAGGGCATAGGAGGTGTTGAACACCTTCCACTCCGAGCTGATCCCGGGCTCGGCCAGCATGTGATGGGCGGCCGCCAGCTGCAGGAACAGGATGTAGAGCAGGAACGCGGTCCGGCTGACCTTCTCCGACAGCGGCTTGGCGCCGAGCACCATGGCGGCGATCGCGTACCACACCGCGACGTGGGCCGAGACGTTGATCTGCTGCGAGGCATGACCCATGCCCCACCACACCAGCTTGTAGGTGACCGAGTCGATCTCGGTGATGTAGCCGACCGACCACAGGAAGGTCGGGATCAGGATGATCGCGCCCGAGGCGATGGTGAACACCGCGATGATCGCCGCGGTCAGCGCGCCGAACGTGACCAGCGGGATCGAGCCCTCATAAGTCTCCTCGTCCTTGGCGACCACCAAGGTGCCGAAGAACACGAAGCAGCCGATTAGCGCGCCGACCGCGAACAGGATCAGGCCGAGATAGAAATGCGGCGCCGCCTGCATCGGCACGTAGGAGGTGAACATCACGCTCGAGTCGCCCTGCAGCACGGCGACCGTCGCCATCAGCGAGCCGACCAGCATCAGCACGTAGCCGAGCCAGGCGAAGGCGGGCGTCGCCAGCCGGCAGTTGAGCAGGATCGAGGAGGCGAAGTAGAGGATCGCGATCTCGAAGAAGATGATCCAGAACAGCAGCACCGCCGCGCCGTGCGCGGTCAGCGCCAGGTAGAACCAGTCCGCCGGCAGGATGTGGACCGCCGGCCAGCGGGTCAGCGCCACCAGCACCCCGAACAGGCCGCCGACGGCGAGGAAGACCACCGCCGTGACCGCATTGACGCGGATCAGGGTCTCGGTCCCGGCGAACACCTTGAGGCCGGTGTCCAGGCAGGTGCGGTAGCGCGGTTCCCTAAACGGTACGGCGCCTTCGAGCGGTTCGGCGGTCATGGCGGCCCCCTATTCGACGACGTAGATCTTGCCCAGCATCGTGTGGTGGCCGATGCCGCAGTACTCGTTGCAGATGACTGCGTACTCGCCCGCCTCGTTGGGCTCGATGGTCAGCACCATCTCGTAGTTGGGATGGACCTGGATGTTGATGTTGGCCGGCTGCAGCGAGAAGCCGTGCTGCCAGTCCATCGACGACAGGTGCAGCCGATAGGACTGGTCCTTTTCCAGCTCCAGGATCGGATACCACTCCCACAGCCGCGCCCTGAGGTAGATCTCGCTGCCCGGCGGCGGATGCACGACCGGGAAGCCGCTATCGCCCTCCTCGCGCACCGTGTACTGGTCGACCATCGCCTCGGTGCGCTCGTCGAACGCCGACGGGTCGACCCGGTAGGCCTCGTTGGATAGGTTCTGCCGGCCATTGATGTGCCACCAAATCATTGCCCCGAACATCACCAGACCCCAGACGAAGGCGATGCTGATCCAGGTGATCTCCATTCGGTCCAGGGGCTCGGACCACCAGATGCGCTTTTCGGGCGGGTAAATCGCCATCGCGCGTCTCCTATTTCGAGATCGGAATCTGCGCCACCTCCATCACCCCCCACATCAGGTAGAACACGGTGGGGATGGCGACGCCGAGGAACAGCAGCAGAAACGGGTTGTCGAGCACCTTTTGCATGACCGGCACGCGCACGCGCCGCGCGCCGCTTTCGCCGGTGGTTGGCTCCGTCATGGCACATGTCCTCCAGGCCGCCCGGCCGACCGCGTCGGCCGGGCCGGGTTCACCCCGCCGACCGGGACCGCCGGCAAGCGAATTGCAACGCGCGCGGTGCCAAGCGTCCATGACGCCGGTCAAGCGCCGGTCGCGCGCGCGGCGCCGGCGACCGGTCGTGATGGAGATGTTCGTGATCGAGTTGCTCGCCGGTGCGACCGGCGCATCCGGGCACGACGAGCGTCGCCGCCGGTTGCGCCCGCCCGCGCGCACGCCGGCGGACACCGACAGGATCGGCCCCGGGCCCCGCGCGGGTCATTGGCGCTTCACGGTCATCGTTCCCCCGACGGCGACCACGAATGCTGGCGATTCGCGGCGCCATTATACGCCCGCCTTGACCGCGATCAACCGACGCCGGAACTTGGGCGGCGGTCGGCCGGCGGATGGGCGCGGGCGCGGTCGCAGGAGGCATCATGAACCGGACCGACCTCGGGCCAGAGGACATCCAGGTCCTGCGCAGCCAGCCGCTGTTTCGCGGCCTCGACGGGCGCGCGCTCGCGGACCTGCTGTCGGACGCCCGGGTGCGCACATACCCGCGCGCCAGCCTGCTGTTCCTGCAAGGCGAGCCGGCGGACCGGTTCTTCGTCATCTTCGCCGGCTGGGTAAAGCTGTTCCGCCAGTCCGAAGCGGGCGAGGAAAGCGTGATCGCGGTGTTCACGGCCGGCGAATCGTTCGCCGAGGCGGCAATCTTCGACCAGGCGACCTATCCGGTCAGCGCGGTGGTGGTCGAGGAGGCGCGCATGCTGGTGGTCCCCGGCGCCTCGTTCATCCGCCGGCTGTCCGACAACGGCGCCTACGCGCTCAACATGATGGCCAGCATGTCGCGCCACTTGAGGCAGCTGGTGCAGCAGGTCGAGCAACTGTCGGTGCGCTCCTCGACCGAGCGCGTCGCCGGGTTCCTCGCCCGCCTGTGCGGCGAGGCCGAGGCCGGGGCCAGGGTGCAGCTGCCGCTGGAAAAGGCGCTGATCGCCGGCCGGCTCGGCATGCAGCCCGAGACCTTCTCGCGCGCGCTCGCCAGGCTGCGCGACCAGGGGGTGACCTCGAGCGGCGGCGAGATCGTGATCCGCGACGTGGGCAGCCTGAGGCGAATCGGCGGCGGCGCCGTCGCCGACGGGCGCCCCAGCCGCGTCACGCACCGAGCGTTGCGCGCGTGAACGCGGCGACGTGATCGAGCAGGGCGTCCGAGGCGGCGGCGGCGCGCTCGGCGTCGCCGTCGGCGATGGCAAGCGCGATGTCGCGGTGCAGATGCGCCGCCTCGCGCACGCTCGAGCGGCGCCCGTGATGGGCGTACCAGAAGCGCCGCGACAGGCCCTGCATCAGGGATGCCGCCTCGGCCGCGAACTCGTTGCCGGCGGCGCTCGTCAGCAGCAGGTTGAAGCGGCGGTCGGTTCGGGTGAACAAGGTGTCGTCGTCGCCGTCGCCGGCCTCGGCGAACGCCGCCGCCGAGTCGCTGAAGTCGGCGGCCTGGGCCGGCGTTCGCCGCGCCGCGGCGCGCGCGACGAGGAGGCGGTCGACCTCGCGCCGGACCTCGAGCATGCGCAGCTGCTTGCCGATGTCGAGGTCGGTGACCAGCAGGCCGCGGCGCGGCAGGATGCGCACCAGCCCCTGGCGGGCGAGCCGCTGCAGGGCCTCGCGGATCGGGGTTCGGCTCATTCCCAGGCGCTTGGCCAATGTCGCCTCGGAGATGGTCGTCCCCGGCGCCAGCGCCAAGGTCACGATCAGCTCCTCGATGTGCTCGTATGCCTGGTCCTTGAGGCTCTCCGCCGCGCCCGCCGGCGCGGCAATGATGCGCGCCGCCTCGGCCATTCGCTCGCCCTGCCTGGCAATTGATATTCGACTCGTATACCAGCCGCTTATAACAGGCCCCGGCCCCGCGGCGCCAGCGGCTCAAGCCGCCGCCGGCGTCTCAGTTTCAAATTGACCGTGTGTAATCGACTTGTGACGTCAATTCGTTGCCGTTAACTCGATCGCCAGCTTCTGGATCGCCAACCGGTCGTCCAACCGCGATGAGCGGCTGGGCAATTTCTAGCCAAGAGCGGTCGTGCGACAGATGGTGAACCAACTGCAAATCAACCCGCCTGCGTTCCGAAAGAGCGATCGGCGAGCAGTAGGTGTCGGTGCGCCCGGTGACGAGTGCGGGCAGGCGCGGACACTGTTCATGTCTTAGCCCATCTTGTGGGCCATAAGGATCAGGGCCGGCATGTCGAAGCTGACGATACCGTCGTTGTCGGCAAAGGGCCGCAAGGCCTCCTCGGACTCCCCCAGCAGCAGGTCGAACTGGTCCTGGTCAAGGATGCCCCCGAGGGTCCAGACACAGGCACGTTCTGTCGCCACCAGTTCCGCGATGGTCTGGAAGCGGACGGTACCGTTGCGCTCCTCGACTGAAGCGCCTTCAATTCCCGCGGCTGCCGCGGTCCGGCCAAGGTCGTCGGCATCGCCCAGCACGAAGGGAGCGCGGAAGGCGTTGCCGACCTCTTCGCCGAACAGCCGGTCCAACAGCGTGGCAAACGCCGCATAGCCAGGCGAACGTTCCAGCGCGCCACAAACCGCCACCGCCAGACGCCCCCCCGGCTTCAGGACGCGCATCATCTCGGAAAGGGCCCGCGGGCGGTCGTCAAAGAACATGAGGCCGAACTGGCTGATCACGGCATCGAAGCTTGCATCGTCGAAGGGGAGGTTCTCGGCCACTCCCACCCGCCAGTCGATGTCCGCGGATTTGCGCCGCGCGACGGCCAGCATCTCGGGATTGGCGTCGAGGCCCACGACACAGCCGTCCGGCCCCGCCACTGCGGCGGCCGCCAGCGTCAGCGCGCCGGTGCCGCAGGCGACGTCCAGCACCGCTTGCCCAGGTGCGACGCCGGCCACGTTTGACACCACCGGTCCCCATTGTCCAAAAAGGGCGGGTACGAACTTCTCATCATAGATCTCGGCCGGCGGCCGTTCCCTCTTCATGACATTCATGATGACGCCTTTCCGTTCGCGGTTTCCGGTCGTACTCTTCAAATCGGTCCATGGCCCGGAAGCCTAAAGGAGAGCCATGCCGCCCGCCCATGACCAGCCGTCCGAAACGCTTGCCGGGGCGTCCGAAACGCACGTAGCGGCGCGGGTCGGCCGTTACGATCCGCTTTCGGACGTGCTGCGGACAGTGAAGCTCAAAGGCGCGCTGTTCTTCCTGGTCGACGCAACGAGTCCGTGGTGCGTCGACATTCCCCCGGCAAGAGATTTCGCTGACATCATCCTGCCTCGCGCACGGCATGTCGTCTCTTACCACGTGATCGTGGAGGGCCACGGGCTGGCCAGCGTGCCACGAATCGACCCGGTCCACTTTGATGCCGGCGATATCATCGTCTTCCCCCACGCCGATCCCTATCTCATGTCGAGCGCACCGGGCGTCCCGCCGGAACTGGACCGCAGGCAAACACTGCAGTTCTTCCGCGACCTCGCCGCCGGGAAATTGCCGTTCGTCATCCCCGAAGGCGGCGGCAAGCTCCCGAAGGCAAAGTTCATTTGCGGCTTTCTGGGCTGCGACCTGAGTCCTTTTAACCCGATATTCGCCACCCTTCCGCGGATCCTGCACATTCGCCGCCCGAGCGGCGATCATGCGGACCTCCTTGACCAGTTGATTGACCTCGCCATGGTAGAGGTAGGGACGACGCGCGCCGGCGGTGAGAGCATTCGGCTGGGCCTGAGTGAGCTGATGTTCGTTGAACTGTTGCGCCGTCATCTCGAAACGCTTTCCGGGGACGCGCCAGGTTGGCTGGCGGGCCTCCGTGATCCCAACGTCGGGCGCGCGCTGGCCCTGCTTCACTCCGAGCCGGCAAGGGATTGGACGCTCGTTGCGCTGGCCCGTGCGGCCGGCGTCTCCCGGTCGGTATTGGCAGAACGCTTCGCCCGTTGTGTCGGCGAGACACCGATGCGCTATCTGGCACTGTGGAGGATGCAGCTTGCCGCACGGCTGCTGGTAGACGGCGCCACAAAGGTCGCGGTCGTAGGCGAACAGGTCGGCTTCCGCTCCGAAGCCGCCTTCAGCCGTACCTTCAAAAGAGTAACCGGCTTTTCCCCAGCGGAATGGCGCCGCACAAGCGCAAATCCCTTGGCGCGAGGTCCGGGACGCTGACTTGGGGCATGATTGGTCAGCCGACGGCACCCGGCTCCGGATCACCCTTCGGCGCGCGGGCGATCGCGAGTGCCCCGTTGCCCGTCGCGCGGTTCGGTGTCACGATCGATCCGCGGCGAGGTGATCGGGCGGGACATCGCGAAAGAAGGGCGCTCCGTCCGTGTGGCCCCGGCTCCGATGCGAAACTGACCCCGAGAAGGATGTTCGCGGTCATGGCAGGTCGACTTCGAGGCCTCGCGCCTGCGATCGCGCTGGCGGCGATCATCAGTGCCGGCCCGGTGCCGGAGAGCGCAGAGGCCGACTCCCGCTCCTCCACCTCGATCAACGGGCGGACGATCACCGTGGTCGGCGGGTCGAGCCAGTCGATCAGCTCGACGGCTGAGCGGACCGTCGTCAAGCTCGACGGCTCGCGGATCGTGATCCGCGACGGGCGGATCGAGCTCGAGGACGCGGTCCGTGTGGTCGGCGACTTCACCAAGCTGGAGATTCGTGCCCGGGACGGCCGCATCGACATCTTCGTCGACGGCGAGCCGATCGACGAGGCGATCGAGTAAGGCACGTCCGGGGCCCGACCTCGGAGACCCGCCGGCCCGGCGAAAGCGCCTTGCCAAGGGCCGAAGTTTGCGCGATCATTGCTGGTATCCCAGTTGTATTCATAGTCGCCGGCGCGCCGGCCGCGCCGCGCGGGGGATGTTTATGGGCCGCATCGAGGTTGTCGGCAGGCGCGTCGAGCTGGTGTCGATGGACCCCCATTTCCACGACATCTCGATCGCGCTCAACCGGCTCGACAGCGACGACGGCTGCGCCTACCTGGTCCACACCTACAGCGGCCGCGACGGCGCCGGCGCGCGGATCGCAAGCGTGGTGGCGGCGATGACGACCATGGGCGACATGGAAGCGGTGCCGGGCGATGCGCGCCTGCTGCGCTTTCCGTGCCGGGCCGCGCACCAGTTCGCCTGCCGGCGGCTGTTCCTCGAGGCGTGCAAGATCGCCCCGGGCGCCGCGGCCGACGCCAAGCCGCTCGCGGTCCTCGACAGGAAGTCCGCGCACACCATCTGCGGCGAGAGCCTCGGCGGCGGCGCCTACAGCTTCGGCCTCGAGGGCGGCGGCTCGGGCGGCGCCGAGCGCGCGGCAGTGCTCGCGCGCGGCCTGGTCAAGCTCGCCGAGCTCGACGCCGCCGACGACCAGCCCTACCGGGCCGCCTTCGCCTGCGGCCAGGCGCACGACGCCCTGATCGGTCTCTTGATGGCGCGCGCGCTCAACGTCCGCGCGGCGCTGCGCGAGGTCGAGGCCCAGGCCGGGCGCGGCGTGCTCGCCGCACCCAGCGCCCAGAAGCAGTGACCTTCGGCCAGCGGAGGACAGACCTATGACCGACACCTCTCAATCACGCCCCGCCTCGATGACCAGCCGCGAGCGCGTGCTCGCCGCGCTCAGGCGCGCGCCGGTCGACCGCACGCCGGTGTGCAACCCGACCTCGGTCGCGACCGTCGAGCTGATGGACCTGGTCGATGCGCCGTTCCCCGACGCCAACCGCGATCCCGAATTGATGGCGCGGCTGGCGGCGACCGGCCATACCGAGCTCGGCTTCGATTCGATCATGCCGGTGTTCTCGATCATCCAGGAATCGTCCGCGCTGGGGTGCAAGATGCAGTGGGAGCAGAAGGACAACTGGCCGACCGTGCGCATGCGCGAGCCGATCTTCCGCGAGCCCGACGACATCGTCATCCCCAACGACCTGCTCACCCACCCGGACACCGCCTGCGTGACCGAGGCGATCAGGATTCTCAAGCGCGAGTTCGGCGACGAGGTCGCGATCATCGGCAAGACCATGGGGCCGTGGTCGCTCGGCTACCACTGCTTCGGGGTCGAGCCGTTCCTGCTCATGTCGCTCGACGATCCCGGCAAGACCAAGACTTGTCTCGACCGGCTCAAGGAGGCGACGGTCCAGTTCGGGCTTGCCCAGATCGAGGCCGGCGCCGACGCGCTGACCCTTCCCGACCACGCCACCGGCGATCTGGTGAGCGGCGAATATTACGCCCGCTATCTGAAGGACATCCACATCGAGTTCGCCGAGCGCCTGCCGGTGCCGCTGATCCTGCACATCTGCGGGCGCACGGTCGACCGCATGCCCTTCATCGCCGAGACCGGCATGGCCGCGTTCCACTACGATTCCAAGAACAAGCCCGGCGAGTCCATGGCCGCGGTGCATGGCGGCATCGCGCTGGTCGGCAACATCAACAACCCCGAGACCCTGTTTTCCAAGGGGCCGGCGGAGGTGCGCGCCGAGGTGTTCCGCAACCTCGAGGCCGGGGTCCAGCTGATCGGGCCGGAATGCGCGATCCCGCTGCAGACGCCGCTCGAGAACCTGATCGAGATCCCGCGCGCGGTGCGC
>DASWHU010000175.1:0-2359 GCA_036398035.1 Alphaproteobacteria bacterium
CCTGCGAGCCCGCTGGAACGGCGGCGGGGGATGCTCTAGTCTTTGGTCCGGCGGCGGACGGAGGAGGCGGGCATGTCGATCGAGATACGGCCGTTGAGCGCGGCGCTCGGCGCCGAGGTCACGGGCCTCGACCTGACCGAGCCGTTGGCGGCGGCGGACCGCGACGCGGTGATCGCGGCGTTCCTCGACCGTCACCTGCTGTGCCTGAGGTCGGCGCCGCTCACCGCGGGCGAGTTTGCCCGCACCGCTCGCACTTTCGGCACCCCGCAGCTCCAGCTCCTGCGCAGCTACCGCCATGCCGAGGTGCCCGAGGTCTCGGTGCTCGACAGCACCTACAAGACTCTTAAGGACAAGCCCGACGACCTCGCCCGGGTACGCCTTTCGGGCTGGCACACCGACGACTCCTATTTCGAGGTCCCGGCCAAGGCGACCATGCTCCAGGCGCTGAAGATCCCGCAAAGCGGCGGCGAGACCCGGTTCTGCAACACGCGCAAGGCCTATGACGACCTGCCCGACGCGACCAAGCGGCGCATCGACGGTCTCAAGGCTGTTCACGCGTACGACACGATGCGTGCGCCGGCGCGCGCCGCCGTGCTTACCAACGAGGAAGCCTCGGAGACCCCGGACGTGGTCCACCCGCTGGTGCGCACCCACGACGACACCGGGGCCAAGGCGATCTACCTCAACTCCAACCGCACCGACTCGGTGGTCGGGCTCGCGCGGGCGGAGAGCGACGCGCTGCTCGATACGCTCCACGCCCACATGACCCGCCCCGTTTACCGCTACGACCACCGCTGGCGCGTCGGCGACATCCTGCTGTGGGACAACCGCTGCCTGATCCACTCGGTCAATGTCGACTTCCCCGTCGGCGAGGCGCGCGTCCACCAGCGCATCCTGCTCAAAGGGACCCGCCCGGCTTGACCGGCGCGCGCGGCGCCAACGCCCCGATCAACGCCGGCGGGGCGCTGCTGATGCGCCTGAAGGCGCTCGGCGTCGAATACCTGTTCGCCAACTCGGGCACCGACTTCCCGCCGCTGATCGAGGCCATCGCCCAGGCCGCCGAGCAGGGCCTCGCCATGCCGGAGCCGGTGATCGCGCCGCACGAGAACGCGGCCATGGGCATGGCCCACGGCTATTACCTGGCGACCGGCCGGCCGCAGGCGGTGATGGTCCATACCAATGTCGGCCTGGCGAATGCCGCGATCGGCGCGATCAACGCCGCCTGCGACCACGTGCCGGTGGTCCTGATGTCGGGGCGCACGCCGGTCACCGAGCACGGCCGGCTCGGCGCGCGCGGCCACCCGATCAGCTGGGGCCAGGAGATGCGCGACCAGGCGGCGCTGGTGCGCGAGTGCGTCAAGTGGGACTTCGAGCTGCGCTTCCCCGAGCAGGTCGCGGAGCTTGCCGACCGCGCGCTCGCGATCGCCATGTCGCTGCCGCGCGGGCCGGTCTATATGAGCCTGCCGCGCGAGGTGCTGTGCGCGACCTGCCCGGCCGAGGCCCTGGCGAACCCGCCGCACCTCGCGCCGGCGATCCCGGCGCCGCGCGCGGGGGACGTGGCGCGCGCGGCCGAGTTCCTGGCGGGCGCCGCACGCCCGCTGGTCGTCGCCCAGCGAGGCCCCGGATCGGCACAAGGCTTCGCCACCCTCGCCCGCCTGGCCGAGGCGTGGGCGCTGCCGGTGGTCCAGTTCTGGCCCACCCACCTGTCGCTGTCGTGGGACCATCCGATGCACGCCGGCTTCGACCCGGCGCCGTGGCTCGCGGACGCCGATGCGGTGCTGGTGATCGATGCGCTCACCCCGTGGCTGCCGAGCGAGTGTGCCCTGCCGGCAGACTGCCCGGTGGTCCAGGTCGGCCAGGACCCGCTGTTCAGCCGCTTCCCGGTGCGCGGCTTCCGCGCCGACGTGGCGCTGACCGGCGAGGTGCCCGATGTGCTGGCGGCGCTCGAGGCCGCGCTCGCCCCGGCGCTCGCCGGTGCCGGCGCGCGCATCGCGGCGCGGCGCGAGGACATCGTCGCCCGCAACCGGGCCGCCGCCGCCAAGCGCGACGCGACCGCCAAGGCCGGCGCCGGCCGGCCGATGACCAAGGCGTGGGCGAGCCGCTGCGTCGCCGAGGCGGTCGAGGCGCATGACGGCATTGCGCTCTCCGAGCTCGGCTGCGAGCCGCCGTTCATGCGCCTGACGCGGCCCGGCTCGCTGCTGCTCGAGCCGCATTCGGGCGGCCTCGGCTGGGGCTTCCCGGCTGCGCTCGGCCTCTGCCTCGCCGACCGCGACCGGCTGGTGGTGGCGAGCGTCGGCGACGGCGCCTACATGTTCGCCAACCCGGTCGCCTGCCACCAGATCGCGGAGTCGCTGGCGCT
>DASWHU010000176.1:0-3098 GCA_036398035.1 Alphaproteobacteria bacterium
CCGCCTGCGCCAGCGCCAGCGGCTGGCCGAGCTGGAACGCGGCCGGGCCGAGCTGGACGCGCGCCACGCCGAGGCCGCGGCGGCGGTCGAGCAGGCGGCGGAGCGGCGCGAGCAGGCACGCGCCGCCTATGCGCGCGCGCGCGAGGACGAGGCGGGCGCGCGCGCCGCGGTGCGTGCCGCCGACACCGTCCTCGAGCGCGCCCGCGAGGCCCACGCCGAGGCCGCCGAGGCGCTGGCCGAGGCGCGCTCCAGGCACGCCGCGCTCGCCGACGCACGCGCCCGCCTCGCCGCCGATCAAAGCGAGGCCGAGCGGGCCGCGGCCGAGACCGTCGAGGCGCTGGCCGCGCTGCCCGGCCCCGAGGCCGGGCGCGCGGTGCTCGACGAGGCGCGCGCGCGCCTTGCCGAGCGTCGCGCCGAGGCCGAGACGCGCCTGCGCGAGCACGAGGGACTGGTGCGCGCGGCCGAGGCCCGCGCCGAACGGTTGCGGGCGATCGCCGCCGAGAGCGAGGCCTGGGGCAAGCGCGCGCGGTCGGCGGCCGAGCAGGTCGCGGCGCTGGAAGCGCGCACGCGCGCGCTCTATGAGCGGCTTGCCGCGCTGCAGGGCGAGCCGGCGAGGCTCGCGCAGCAACGCCACGGGCTTCAGGACCAGATCGACGCCGCGACCGCCGCGCGCGCCGGCGCCGCCGACGCCCTCGCCGCCGCCGAGGGCCGGCTGGCCGCGGCCGACCGCGCCTTGCGCGACGCCAACGAGGCGCTGGCGCGCGCGCGCGAGGAAAGGGTGCGCGCCGAGGGCCGGCGCGATCAGGCGCGCTCGCTGGCCGAGATGGCGGCGGCGCGGATTCGCGAGCGCTTCGACTGCGATCCGGCACGCGCGCTGGCGCTGGCCGAGGTCGACGACGCGGGCGCACTCGGCGAGATCGAGCCGCTCGAGCGCCAGGTCGAGCGCCTGCACCGCGAGCGCGACAACATGGGCGCGGTCAACCTGCGCGCCGACGAGGAAGCGGCCGAGCTCGGCGAGCAGATCGACACCATGCGCACCGAGCGCGACGACCTGGTCTCGGCGATCGCCAAGCTGCGCGGCGGCATCGCCTCGCTCAACCGCGAGGGACGCCAGCGCCTGCTGGCCGCGTTCGAGGAGGTCAACGCGCATTTCCAGTCGCTGTTCCAGCGCCTGTTCGGCGGCGGGCGCGCGCATCTCGAGCTGTCCGGCGACGACGACCCGCTCGAGGCCGGGCTCGAGGTGATGGCGAGCCCGCCCGGCAAGCGGCTGCAAGCGCTGTCGCTGTTGTCGGGCGGCGAGAAGGCGCTGGCGGCGCTGGCGCTCCTGTTCGCGCTGTTCCAGACCCGCCCGGCGCCGATCTGCGTGCTCGACGAGGTCGACGCGCCGCTCGACGACTCCAACGTCGACCGGTTCTGCACGCTGCTCGAGGACATCACCACCGAGTCGCGCACCCGCTTCCTGGTGGTCACCCACCACCGCATGACCATGGCCCGCATGCACCGGCTGTTCGGGGTCACGATGGGCGAGCGCGGGGTCTCGCAGCTGGTCTCGGTGGACATGGACGACGCGCATCAGCTGCAGGCCGCAGAGTAGCCCGCCGCGGGCCGCGTGCCTGTCGTTTTTCGTTTCTATATCAACGAGTTAGAGTAGATCGTCGGCGCTTGACAGCACCCCGGGCAGTGACTATGGTGCCGCCGGCTTCGGGGGGCGGCGGGGTCGCGTCCCGGCGCCGCGGGAGGTCGCCATGACCGACGGCGGCGAGCGTGAGCGCGAGACACTCGCCCGGCTCGGGGCGCGGCTCAAGCGGGCGCGCCAGTCGAGCCGCATCGTCCCGCACCGGCCGGGGCGCGCGGGGCCGCCGGCGGCCGGGCTCGGCATCGCGCTCCGGATCGGCGTCGAGATGGTCGCCGGCGTCGCGGTCGGCGCCGGCATCGGATACTTGCTCGATCAATGGTTCGGCACCTCACCGTGGCTGTTGATCGTGTTTTTCTTTCTGGGCGCGGGCGCGGGCGGCCTCAATACCTACCGGGCGATCACCGGCTCCGGCTTCGGGCTGGTGTCCGCAGGCGAGGCCGAGGGCGACGAGGACGAGGACGGCAAAGGCGATCGGGGGAGCTGAGGCGAGGTGGCGGCGGAACAGGCGGCACATGCCGAGGGCGCGGGCGGGCACAGCCCGCTGGCCCAGTTCGAGATCCACGAGCTGGTGCCGATCCACATCGGCGACCTCAACCTGAGCTACACCAACTCGGCGCTGTGGATGACCATCGCCGTGGCGCTGACCACCGTGCTGTTCACCGCCGGCACGCGCGGGCGCGCGATGGTGCCCGGCCGCGTGCAGTCGATCGCCGAGCTCGCCTACCAGTTCGTCGCCGGCATGATCCGCGACAACGTCGGCAACGCCGGGCGGCCGTACTTCCCGTTCATCTTCACCCTGTTCATGTTCATCCTGTTCGGCAACATGCTGGGCATGGTGCCGTACAGCTTCACCTACACCAGCCACATCATCGTCACCTTCTCGATGGCGGTGGTGGTGTTCGTGGGCGTCACCGTGATCGGCTTCGCCCGCCACGGCGCGGGCTTCGCCAGGTTCTTCGTGCCCGCGGGCGTGCCGGCGCCGCTGCTGCTCCTCTTGGTGCCGATCGAGGTGCTGTCCTACTTCGTGCGCCCGGTCAGCTTGAGCCTGCGGCTGTTCGCCAACATGATGGCAGGGCACACCATGCTCAAGGTATTCGGCGGCTTCGTCGTCGCGCTCGGCGCACTTCTCGGCTGGGCGCCGCTGCTCTTGATCGTGGCGCTGACCGGGCTCGAGATCGGCATCGCCTTCCTGCAGGCCTATGTGTTCGCGGTGCTGTCGTGCCTGTATCTCAACGACGCGCTGCACATGCACCACTGACCCGGCCTGTCGCCCGACAGGACCAAGCGAGGAAAGGACTCCAGACATGGAACTCGACGCCGCCAAGATGATCGGTGCCGGCCTGGCCACAATCGCGCTCGCCGGCGTCGGCGTCGGCATCGGCCTGATCTTCGGCAACTTCGTCGCCGCCGCGGCGCGCAACCCGGCCGCCATGCCCAAGGTGTTCGGCAACGTGCTGCTGGG
>DASWHU010000177.1:0-3418 GCA_036398035.1 Alphaproteobacteria bacterium
CGAGATCATCCGCATGTTCAACGCGGCGTTCGATTCGCTCACCGGCAACCGCCTCGACTTCTACCCGGCGCCGCTCAGGGCCGAGATCGACGCGGTCAACGCCGAGGTTTACGCCAACGTCAACAACGGCGTCTACCGCGCCGGCTTCGCCTCCCGGCAGGCGGCCTACGAGCAGGCGTTCGATGCCCTGTTCGCGACCCTCGACCGAATCGAAGCGAGGCTAACGCGCCAGCGCTACCTGTGCGGCACACGGCTCACCGAGGCCGACTGGCGGCTGTTCACCACGCTCATCCGGTTCGACGCGGTCTATGTCGGGCACTTCAAGTGCAACTTGCGGCGCATCGCCGACTACCCGGCGCTGTCGACCTACCTGCGCGAGCTCTACCAGCTGCCGGGGGTGGCCGCGACCTGCGACCTCGACCACATCAAGCGCCATTACTACCAGAGCCACACCACGATCAACCCAACCGGGATCGTGCCCAAGGGCCCGGCGCTCGACTTCGTCGCGCCCCACGACCGCACTCGCCTTCCGGCCCAAGGCTGGCCCGCGGGATAGGGCTTCAGGATTTCTGACGAGTGCTATGCGTCTTTCCCGAATTCGCAGGCGGCTTTACGCTTGTGCCTCCGGAGGGTGGTTTTAGGCTCGTGGGCTTCACCGGCGAGGTAGGCTTATAGCCTCTCTCAACCCGTTGCGGTTGGTACCCAAGTACCCGACCAGATTGCGACGCTCTCTTGTCGGACGGCATAAGCATGCTCCCGCTATTCGACAGGATAAATCTCGATATGGCGAATTTCCCGTGCGGGCACAAGTATCCCCTTGCCCTCAGAGGCCCTCGACCACACGCCCGCGGCCGATATTTCGTAGATCTGCTCGATGTAGATATCCCGCTCGGCCGGGTCGGACGAGGCGAACGAGTCGGTACCGAACAAGCCTGCAACAGAGCTTCCATCCTGTAGCGTCACCAGAACCCAATGCGGCCTAACCATCCGGTCGAAGCGCCAGTCCCAAGCCGTCGGGATGACATGAACAGGCCGCAGACCGAGTCGCTGGAGCAGACCGTAGAGCTGCCGCCGTTTCAACCCCTGCGCAAGCACGAGGCCGAGGAGGACAGGGGCGCCCAGCATGACCCACACCCAGGCAATTGCCGCAAGCGCGTTCCTGTCCTGGAAAAAGCTGGTCGTGACTACGAGGTACAAAAGCCAGGACCAGACCGCATAATTGACGGCGCTCAGTGTCAGGAACCGGATCAGCGTGAGCTGCGGCGCCTCGGCGCGGCGGGGCAAGAACAGGGCCAACGTGGCATGCGCGACGAATCCGGGAACGATGAATGAAAATGCCAGGAAAATGGTTTCCACATCGTCCAACGACATCTTGTCCGCCCCCATTCGAGAAACCACGCGCTTCAACGAGTATAAGGTTACCCGAGAGCGCGTTTTTCATTTTTCATCATGGCTCACCGGCTGGCGGCGGGACGCGGAAACGCGGCGCCTCGCCGCGCGCGACGCGGGCGACGTTGTCGAGGGCGACGGCGAAGTTGCGCGCCTTCGATTCCAAGGTCTGGCCGCCGATATGCGGGGTGAGCACAAGCCTGGCGCGCGCCGCCTCGGGCAGTGCCAGGAACGGGTGGTCCGGCGCCAGCGGCTCGGTCTCGAACACGTCGAAGCCGGCGCCGGCGAGCCTGCCGTCCCTGAGCGCCGCCGCGACCGCGCCGTCGTCGACCACCCCGCCGCGCCCGACATGGATCAGCACCGCGCCCCGCTTCATGCGCGCGATGCGCCCCGCGTCGATCAGCCCGCGCGTGTCCGCGCGCGCCGGCAGGCACACCGCCACGATGTCGGCGCCGGCCAATAGCTCATCGAGGGGCAACGCCGGCACCGCGGCATCGTCCTGGCCGGCACGGGCGGCGCGCACCACCTCGAGCCCAAGGCCGCTGAACAGCGCCGCCACCGCGCGCCCGATATTGCCGTAGCCGACCACGCCCACCCGCCCCGCGAGCTCGTGGCCGGATGCCGCATGGCGGGCGCGCGCCTCGTTCCACTCCTCGGCCCCGCCCCGCGTCAAGAGCGGCAGCGGCCGGCGGCAGCGCAGCGCGAGCTGGACCACGAGCTGCGCCACCGACGGCGCGTTCAGCCCCGGCACGTTGCACACCGGGATGGCGCGCCGCGCGCACTCGCCGTGGTCGACGTTGTCGGTGCCGGCGCCGGTGAGCTGCACCAGCCGCGCGCCCGGCGCGAGGTCGAGCAGCGCACGGTCGACGGCGGTGAAGCCGGCGCCGGCGACCAGGAAGTCGGCGCCGCGGCTCGCGGCTTCCGCCTCGGCGCGCACGGTGCCGCGCGCGAAGCGGATGTCGAAGCCGTCGGGGACGTCGAGCCCGGTGGCGCGAAAGTCCGCCTCGGGCCACAGGAAGGCGATCAGCGGCCGGGACATGGCGGCGAGACTAGCCCGGCGCCGGCGCGCTCGCCAAGGCCGGGCGGGAGCGCTAAAACTTGGCCCTACTGCGCCCCTGCAAGCCGGAGCCACCGATGCGACCGCTCGACGACCTGCGCGTGCTCGACTTCACCACGCTGTTGCCCGGCCCGTTCGCGACCCTGATCCTGGCCGAGGCCGGCGCCGAGGTGATCAAGATCGAGCCGCCCGGCGGCGACCCCGTGCGCCACCGCGCGCCGCGGCTGGGCGAGTCGAGCGCCTACTTCGCCGCGCTCAACCGCGGCAAGCAGAGCATCGAGATCGACCTTAAGCAGCCCGGCGCGGCGGCGCGGCTCAGCCCCCTGATCGAGGGCGCCGACGTGCTGGTCGAGCAGTTCCGGCCCGGGGTGATGGACCGCCTCGGCCTCGGCTACGACGCGGTCAAGGCGCTCAAGGGCGACATCGTCTACTGCTCGATCACCGGCTACGGCCAGCACGGGCCTTTGGCTCAAGAAGCCGGGCACGACCTCAACTACGCCGCCGCGACCGGGCTGCTGTCGATGACCCGCGGCCATGACGGCGCACCGGTGCTGCCGCAGACCCAGATCGCCGACATCGGCGCCGGCAGCTATCCCGCGATCATCAGCATCCTGGTCGCGCTGTGGCGGCGCGCGCGCACCGGCGAAGGCTGCCGGCTCGACATCTCCATGACCGACAACCTGTTCCCGTTCCTGTGGTACGGGCTGGTCCAGGGCCACGCCACCGGCGACTGGCCCGAGGGCGGCGATACGCCGGTCACCGGCTCAAGCCCGCGCTACCAGATCTACGCCACCAAGGACGGCCGGTACCTCGCGGTCGGCGCGCGCGAGCAGAAGTTCTGGGACGCGTTCTGCGACGCGATCGGGCTCGAAGCGGCGTTGCGCGACGATACCCGCGACCCGGCGGCGACGATGGCCGCGGTGGCGGCGCGGATCGCCGCGCGCACTGCGGACCACTGGCGGCGACGCTTCG
>DASWHU010000178.1:0-2098 GCA_036398035.1 Alphaproteobacteria bacterium
CGCGCCCAGGCGGTCCCCGACCAGCTCGAAGGTCTCTTCGATGCGGGCGTGAACGATCTCGACCAGGCGGGCGCGCGAAATCTGGTTGGGTCCGGCCTCGTCGCCCTCGCCGACCTCGGGAACGTCGATCACCCGGCGGTCGTCGGAGGCGCCGGCGATGGCGCTGCCGTAGAGCGTCTTGAGCCGCTCCGCGGCCTCGAGCGGAGTCGACAGGCCGCGGGCGATGTCGCTGGTGACGTGGCCGCCGCCGACCGGCACGCAGTCGGCGTAGATCATCTCGCCGCCGAGGAACGCGCCGATCGAGGTGGTGCCGGCGCCCATGTCGATGCACACGGCGCCGAGCTCGAGCTCGTCCTCGACCAGCACCGCCCGTCCGGCGGCGTTGGCCGACAGCACCAGGTCGTCGATCTCCAGGTGGCAGCGGGCGATGCAGGCGGACAGGTTGCGCACCGCGCCGCGGCCGGCGGTGACCACCAGCATGGTCACCTCCAGGCGGTCGCCATAGAGCCCGCGCGGGTCGTGGATGCCGCCGACGCCGTCGACGCTGTAGGCGACCGGGATGGCGTGGACTACGGTGCGGTCCTCGGGCGCCGAGAACCGGAGGCCCTGGTCGAGCGCGCGGCGGAGGTCGCCGTCGCCGACCTCGTGGCCGCCGATCGCGACCTCGACGCGAAAGCGCACCGACTCGGGCCAGCCGCTCGACAGGTTCACCACCACCTGGCGGATGGTCTCGCCGGCCATGGTCTCGGCGGCGTGGACCGCGGCGCGGATCGCCTCCTCGGCGGCGTCCATGTCGACCACGGCGCCGTTGCGCAGGCCGCGCGCGCGCTTGTGGCCGACGCCGAGCACGTGGAGGACGCCGGTGCCGTCGTCCTCGGCGATCAGGCAGCAGATCTTGGCCGTGCCGACGTCGAGCGCCGCGATCAGCTGTTGCGCGCGTGCCGCCACCTTAGCCGTGCGCCTCCCCGCATTTGTGCGCCGCGGTCATGCGTCGGAGCCCTTGCCGGCGCGGCGCGGCGCATCCCCTGCCGGCACCGCGGCGCCGGCCTTGGCGCGCACCACCACGCGATCCTCCCGGCGCAGGTCGAGCACCGCGATCGCGCGGTCGAGCACCTGCTCGTCCCGTTGCAGCGCGACCAGCCGCGCCCACGCCTGGGCGATGTCCTGTTCCGGCAGCTTGACGTCGACGCGATCGTCGAAGCGCAGGTTCCAGCGCCGCCCGCCGACCCGCACCGCCGCCGACAGGCGCCGGGCGAGCTCGGGCGCGCCCGCGATCACGCGCAGCAGCGCCGGCAACGCCTGCGGCGCGCCGTCGCCGACCACCAGCGGCAGTCGGGCGAACGCCTCGAGTCCCTGGTCGGTGATCACCGTGCCGGCGCTGTCGACCAGATGGAGCTTGCGCCGGTGCTGCCAGAGCGCGACCGGGCGGCGCTCGACCAGGCGCACATAGAGCATGTCGGGCAGGCGCCGCTCGACCGCCGCCCGGCGCACCCAGCCGAGCGCTTCGAGACGCGCGCGCACCGCCGCCGCGTCGACGGCGAGCAGCGGGTCGCCGCGCCCGACGCCGAGCGCCGCGCGCAGCGCCTCGGGCGGCGCGTGCACGCGCCCCTCGACCAGGATCTCGCGCACCACCAGCCCGGCATCGGCGGTGGCGGCGACCGCCGCCCGCCCGGCTTCGGCGAGAGCGCGCGCGACCAGGCCGCTCGCCCAGCCATAGGCCGCGCCGCCCGCGAGCCCGAGCAGCGCGAGTGCCGCCAGGCTTCGCCGGCGCCCGAGCGGGGCGAGCCAGCCGACCCAGCGCCGGCGCCGCGACCGGCCTTGCGCCGGGCGGCGCGCGCGCACCTTCGCCCGCCGCTTGCCGGCGCGGGAGGTCGAGGGGACCACGCGGTCCGATTTGCGCGTCGTCAGCCGTGGCACCGCGCGTTCTCCACCATCCACGCGACCAGGGCCGGGAACCCGATCCCGACATGGGCCGCGATCTCGGGCACCAGCGACATCGGCGTCATGCCGGGCTGGGTGTTGATCTCGAGCAGGCGCAGGCCGAGGCCGCCGTCGCTGTCGTCGTAGCGGAAGTCGGCGCGGGTCACGCCGTGGCAGC
>DASWHU010000179.1:0-4681 GCA_036398035.1 Alphaproteobacteria bacterium
GCGGTGAGCGGGCCGTGGACGATCAGGCCCTCATAGCCCTCCTCGCCGGTGACGTACGGGTAGTCGTAGTGGATGCGGTGGCCGTTGAAGGTGAGCGCCGAGTAGCGGAACAGCAGCACCTCGTCGGGCGTGATCTCGCGCCGCCAGCGCGCCTTTGCCGGCGCGCCTTTGCCCGGCGGCAGCGCGGCACCCGGCGCCGGCTCGGCGCGATAGACGATGTCGTGCCACTCCTCGAGCGCGAGGCCGGCCGCGCCCGAGTAGCGGTGATGGACGGTGACGAAGGCGAGCGCGCCGGCGCGCCCCTCCTTGCGCTCGATGCGCTCGATCACCGAGTGGCGCCGCGCCCGCTCGCCGACCCTGAGCGGCTGATGGAAGACGAGCCGGTTGCCGGCCCACATGCGCCGCGGCAGCGGGATGGGCGGCAGGAAGCCGCCGCGCGCCTCGTGCCCGTCCGGGCCGAGCGCGCCGGGGCGCGGGGTGTCGGGGAAATAGAGCCAGTGCCAGCCGGGAGGGAGAGCATCGCCTTCGGCGGGCGCGCGCGCGTGGTCGAGGGTCGCCGCCATGGCGCGCGCCTGGAACGGCGCGATCAGGTCCTCGGTCTCGCGGCTCTTGCCGATCCAGCTGTCAATGGACTCGGCGGCTCGGGTCATGGCGCGAACTCCTTGCGTAGCGCGGCGTCGTGCGCGCCGAGGCGCGGCACCGGGCGGATCGCGGGCCCGCCGCCGTCGTGGATCACCGGCGGCGCGATCACTTCGACCGGGCCCGAGGGCGCATCGTAGCGGACCGTGCGGAGCTGCGGGTGGCGGGCGAGGTCGGCGACGTCGTTGAGCGCGCCGCAGGCGATGCGCGCCGCGCGCAGGCGCGCCATCAGCTCGTCGCGCGGCCAGTGCGCGAAGCACGCCGCGACCAGCGCATCGAGCACGGCGCGGTTGGCGACCCGGCGCTCGGGGCTGGAGAAACGCGGATCGGCGGCGAGATCGGGCTTGTCCAGTACCTCGGCGCAGAGATCCGCCCACTCGCGCTCGTTCTGGATCGAGATCAGCACCTGCTTGCCGTCCTTGGCGGCGAAGGCGCCGTAAGGCGCGACCAGGGGATGGGTGAGCCCGGTGCGCGCGGGCGCCCGGCCGCGATGGACCTGGTAGAGGTAGGGGACGCACATCCACTCGGCCATGCCGTCGAACAGCGACACCTCGATGGCGGCGCCTGCGCCGGTGCGCTCGCGCGCGTACAACGCCTCCAGGATGCCGGCGAAGGCGTTGAGCCCGGCGGCGATGTCGCACACCGACACGCCCACCCGTCCCGGCGCCTCGGGGGTGCCGGTGACCGAACACAGCCCCGACTCGGCCTGGACCAGCAGGTCGTAGGCCTTCATGTCCCGGTACGGCCCGGCCGCGCCGTAGCCCGAGATGTCGCAGGTGACGAGGCGCGGATGCCGCGCGCGCATCTCGGCGGTGCCGATTCCCGCGCGCGCCGCCGCGCCCGGTGCCAGGTTCTGGATGTAGACGTCAGCCTTGGAGATTATTCGTTTAATCAGAAATATATCTTCCTGATTCTTGATATCGAGGATGAGAGATTCCTTGCCCCGGTTGAGCCACACGAAATAGGCGCTGTCGCCGTTAACCACGCTGTCGTAAGCGCGGGCGAAGTCGCCCTCGGCACGCTCGACCTTGATCACCCGCGCGCCGGCGTCGGCGAGCCGGGCCGAGCACAAGGGCGCGGCCACCGCCTGCTCAAGGGTGACCACCAGAAGGCCGTCGAGGGAGCCCCCGGCCATGCCCGGTCAATAGGAGCGCGGCAGGCCGAGCACGTGCTGGCCCAGGTAGGACAGGATCAGGTTGGTCGAGATCGGCGCCACCTGATAGAGGCGCGCCTCGCGCCACTTGCGCTCGATGTCGTACTCCTCGGCGAAGCCGAACCCGCCATGGGTCTGCAGGCAGCAGTCGGCCGCGGCCCAGGCCGCCTCGGAGGCGAGCAGCTTGGCCATGTTGGCCTCGGGCCCGCATGCGCGCCCGGCGTCGAACAGGGCGGCCGCCTTACGCGCCATCAGCTCGGCCGCCTCGGTCGCCGCAAACGCGCGCGCGATCGGGAACTGAATGCCCTGGTTGCGCCCGATCGGGGCGCCGAACACCTCGCGCGTCTTGGCGTAGGCGCTCGCCTTTTCGATGAAGAAGCGCGCGTCGCCCAAGGATTCCGAGGCGATCAGGATGCGCTCGGCGTTCATGCCGTCGAGGATGTAGTCGAAGCCCTTGCCCTCCGCGCCGACCAGGCTGTCGGCGGGGATATGCAGGTCGTCGAAGAACAGCTCGGTGGTGGCGTGGTTGATCATGGTCCGGATCGGGCGGATGGTGAGCCCGTTGCCGACCGCTTCGCGCATGTCGACCAGGAACACCGACAGGCCCGCGCGCCGCGACGCGGCCTCATCGAGCGGGGTGGTGCGCGCGAGCAGCACCATCAGGTCGGAGTGCTCGGCGCGGCTGGTCCATACCTTCTGGCCGTTGACCCGGTAGCCGTTGCCCTCGCGCACCGCGGTGGTGCGCAGCCGCGTGGTGTCGGAGCCGGTGGTGGGCTCGGTGACCGCGAACGCCTGCAGGCGGAGCGCGCCGCGCGCGATGTCGGGCAGGTAGCGCCGCTTCTGGTCCTCCGAGCCGTGCCGGAGCACGGTGCCCATGGTATACATCTGGGCGTGGCAGGCGGCGCCGTTGCCGCCCGAGCGGTGGACCTCCTCGAGGATCGCGCCGGCGGCGGCGAGCGGCAGGCCGCTGCCGCCGTAGGACTCAGGGATCAGGGCGGCGAGATAGCCGGCCGCGGTGAGCGCGCCGACGAACTCGGTGGGATAGGCGCGGGCGCGGTCGAGCCCCTGCCAGTAGCTGCCCGGGAACTTCTCGCACAGGGCGCGCACGCCGGCGCGGATCTCGGGGAAGGTCTCCGCGATCGGGACGGTCGGCTCGGTGTCGGCCATGCTGGGCGGGTCCCCGGTCTCGGCGCGGTGCCGCGCGCGCCGGCGGCCAGATATAGACGCGCCGCTGCGCGGTCACAAGCCGGGCCGCTGGGCCGACAAGAAAGGGGCCCAAGGGCCCCTCGCCGTCCGGTGCGTGCTATGTCGGATACGGACCGGTCAGACCGACAGGTCTACGGTCCGGCCGTGCGCGGTGTCGCGCTCCGCCGGTGGCGAGGCATCAGATCGGGCGACGGGCGGGCGGTCGCCGTCGCCCTCGCGCAGCCGCCCCTCGGGCGCATCGGCGCGCAGCCGCGCCGGATCGTCGTCGCCGGCCGCGACCGGGTTGGCGGTCGCCCGTTCGACCGCATCGCGCTGCTCGCGGTGCGCGCTCTCGCCCTGCCGCGCCAGCTGAGGCTGGTACGGGGCGGAGCCCGAGAACGCGGCTGCCGAAGTGTCGATCTCCATGATGCGGTCCTCCGGCCGTGGTCGCCCACGGCGTCGTCCCTACTGGAATTAGGGTGGCGTCGGCGGCGGCGTTGTGACCGCCCTCACAAACTCGGCGGCGGCAATTTCTGCCGCCGGCTGCGGGCAGTTGATTCCGCTGCCGCCGGGCGGGCGGGCGCGAGGACGGCGGCGGGCCTTCACCTTTTGTCAACGATTCCAGGCATCCGCGCTGCTGGCCCGATCCTTGCGAGAGCGCGCCCCGCGGCAGTGCGTCCGCAGCGTGACGACTCTATGGCTCAGGCATTGGACATCGCCGTCTCCGAACCGGTCGCGCCTGCCCGTCCGGCGGCGCCGAGGGCTGCGAACAAGGGGGCGGCAGACGCGGGCTTCGACGACCTGCTGACGGCGGCGCAGGGCGCCACGGACGCGCCGGCCGATACACCGACGCCGACCACCGAGGCCGCGGCTGCTCCCCAGGCCACCGTGCCCGCCGCGCCTGCGCCTGACTCTCCGATTCCGGCGGCCGTGGCGGCGGCGCTCGCCGGCACGCTTCCTGCGCCGGCGGCTGAGGGCGCGGCGGCGCCGCCACCGGCGGCCGCCGACGCGGGCGGCGCGCAAGCCGTGCCGCAGCCGCCTGCCATCCCATTCCCAGCCGCACCGGCCACCGCAGGCGACGTTCCGCCACCGACCGATTTTCCGGCCCGGACCGTGCCGAATCCCGTCGCCGCCTCGGCTGCCGCTGGCATCGTGGCGGCGCTGCAAGCGGGCGACGGCGACCAGGCGGCGGCCGAGGCCGCGACCACGCCACTATCGCCGGCGGCGGCCCAACAAGCGGCCGTGGGACGCCGACAGCGGCCGGGCCAAGCCGCCACCGGCCAGGGCACCAAGAGCGGGCAGACCGGGGCCGACGGCGGCAAGCCCGGCGCACAGGCTGCGCAGGCACGAGCCGACGGCTCAGGGCCTCGCCTGGCCGCCACCGCCGGGTCCGAACCGTCGAGCCCGACGCGTGACATCGCGCTGCGCATCGCGGCTCAGTCCACCGTCCCCGGGCCATCGCCCGCGACCGTCGAGGCGGGCTCCGAGCTCGGCGCGTTCCGCGACGCGGTGTCGTCGCTATCGCCCGATGCGTCCGGCCCCGCGACCGCGGCCGCGCGCACGCTGGCGGCGAGCGCCGCCGCAGCCGTTGCCCGCGCCGCGCCGCCGCCGATGCCGGCCATCGACCAGATCGTGCTGCACATCCACCAGGCGATCGAGGACGAGCTCAGCCACGTCCGCATCCAGCTTCACCCGAAGGAGCTC
>DASWHU010000180.1:0-7517 GCA_036398035.1 Alphaproteobacteria bacterium
GACGGCGGTGAGGTGGCGGGAGATGTGCTCGGAGATCGCGATCACCACCTCGCCCGCCGCCATCACCGCGTTGTAGCGCCGCTTGAGAGCGCCCGAATGGCCGTAGGTGCCGTGGACGGTGGTGACGAAGTGCGCGCCCGCCCGCCGCGCCGCCAGCGCCGCGCTCCACGCCGGCGCGCGGCTGCGGGCGTGGACGATGGCGACCTCGCGCGCGCGAATCAGCGCGGCCAGTCGCGCCGCGTTGCGCAGGATCAGGAGCGGGCTCTTGGTGGCGAGCGGCAAGGCGATGTGCACCGCGCCGGCCGCTTCCAGCGCGGCCACGCCGGGCCCGCCGGCCGAGGCAACCAGCGCCCGGAAGCCGGCGCGGGAAAGCGCGGCGGCGACCTCGACCACGCCCTGGGCGACCCCGCCCGCCCCCATGTCCGGCAGCACCTGAAGTACCGCTGGGAGCACCGCCGGGGCTCGCGCCGCGGTTCCGGCCGGGCGCACGGCGGTGCTAGTCTCGGGCGCGTCCACCATGCCCGCTTCATAGCCCAACAACCCGCGCCCAGCCATGACCGCGCCCGCACCCGGCCGGCTCGACCGGCCCGACGGCAACGTCCTCGCCTATCACCGCAGCGCCGGCGATTCGCCCGCGGTGGTGTTCTGCGGCGGCTTCATGTCGGACATGACCGGCACCAAGGCGTGCGCCCTCGAGAGCTTCTGCGCCGAGCGCTGCCAGGCCTATGTGCGCTTCGACTATCTCGGCCACGGCGCCTCGTCGGGCGCGTTCGCCGACGGCACCATCGGCCGAAGGGCGGAGGACGCGGTGGCGGTGATCGATGCGCTCAGCGAGGGGCCGGTGGTGCTGGTCGGATCGAGCATGGGCGGCTGGATCATGCTGCTCGCGGCGCTCGCCCGGCGCGCGCGGGTGCAGGCACTGGTCGGCGTCGCGGCGGCGCCCGACTTCACCCGGCGCATGGTCGAGGACGAGCTCACCGAAGCCCAGCGCGCGGCGCTCGCGCGCGACGGGCGTATCGAGATCCCGTCGGACTACGGCGAGGCGCCGTACCTGATCACCCGGGCGCTGATCGACGACGGCGCTCGCCACGCCCTCCTCGACGGCGGGATCGCGCTCACTTGCCCGGTGCGGCTGCTGCACGGGCTCAAGGACGCCGCGGTGCCGTGGCAAACCTCGCTTCGCCTCGCGCGCGCGCTCGCCTCGGCCGACGTCACCGTCACCCTGGTCAAGGACGGCGACCACCGCCTGTCCGAGCCCGCCGACCTCGCCCGCCTGTGCGCCGCGGTCGCCGAGGTTTCTCAGCCGCCGGCGAGGATCGCGCGCAGGCCCTCGCGGTAGCTCGGGTGGCGCAAGACGACGCCGAGCTCCTCGTGCATGAGGCGGTTGTCGATGCGCCGGTTGTCGGCCCAGAACTCGCGCTGCATCGCCGACATCGAGCGTGCGGCCTCGGCGAACGGCACCAGCGGCGGCGGTGCGGCGCCCAAAAGCTCGCAGGCATAGGCGACCACCTCGGCGCTCGGCGCCGGCGCGTCGTCGCACAGGTTGTAGATCGCGCCGGCACGCGGGCGCGCCATCGAGGCGCAGAGGGCGGTAACGATGTCCTCGACATGGATGCGCGCGAAGCTGTGCCCCGGCTGGTCGATCCGGCGCGCGCGGCCGGCGCGCACCTGGTCGAGGGCGCTGCGCCCCGGCCCGTAGATGCCGGCGAGGCGGAACACGTGCACCGCCAGCCCGTGGGCGCGCCCGAGCCCGAGCCAGTCCTGCTCGGCGCCCGCCCGGCGCCGCCCGCGCGCGCTCGACGGCGCGACCGCCGCCGTTTCGTCGACCAGGCCGCCGCCGCGGTCGCCGTAGACGCTGGTCGCCGACAGGTAGCCGACCCAGGCGAGGCCGGCGATGTGGGCGACGTCGCCGCCGTGGGCGGCGAGCACCGGATCGCCCGCCTCGCCCGGCGGCACCGAGCTCAGCAGGTGCGTCGTCCGCTCGAGCGCGGCGTGCGCATCCGCAAGCGGCTGGCCGGGCGCGAAGCGGACTCCCTCGGCGCCGAGGGCCGCGATCGCGCCCACGCCCTCGGCACTGCGGCTGGTGCCGGCGACGCGCCAGCCCTGCGCGATCAGGCTCCGCGCCAGCGCGGTCGCGGCATAGCCCATGCCGAAGCAGAACAGGCGCGGCGCGGTCACGAATCGCCCTCGTTGCCGGTTGCGCTGAACGGTGCGGCGGGTTGGTATACGGGCGATGCCGAGCCATTGCCAAGCCGATGACTGAGCGGCGCGCCTGGGCGCTGGTCGCGCTGGCGCTGCTGCCGGCGGCGGCCGGCGCCGCCGAGGGCCGCTACGCCGCCTGTGTCGCGCTCGCCGAGAGCGCGCCCGCCGGCGCGCTTGAGACCGCCGAGCGCTGGCTCGCCGAGGGCGGCGATACGGATGCGGCGCGCCACTGCCGCGCGCTCGCCCTGGTCGGTGTCGGGCGCGCCGGCGACGCCGCGGCCGAGCTGACCCGGCTTGCCGACGGCGCCGAGGCTCCGCCCGCGGTGCGCGCCTCGCTCTACGAGCAGGCGGGCAACGCGTGGCTGCTGGGCGGGCGCGCCGACCTTGCCAAGGCGGCGTTCGACCGGGCGCTGGCGCTCGCCCCGGGCGCGGTCGAGGCGCACATCGACCGGGCGCGGGCCGAGGCGGCGCTCGGCGACTGGTGGGCGGCGGTCGAGGACCTCGGCCGCGCGCTCGACGCCGAGCCCGCGCGCGACGACGCGCTGGCGCTGCGCGCCTCGGCCTGGCGCCGGCTGGAGGCGTGGGAGCTGGCGGGCGACGACGTCGCCCGCGCGCTCGCCGTCAACCCGGCCAACGCCGATGCGCTGCTCGAGCGCGCGATCCTCGCCCTCCACGCCGAACAGATCGATGCCGCGCGTGTCGACCTCGGCCGGGTGCTGATGCTGGCGCCGGGCGGGGTGGCCGCGAGCCTCGCCCGCGATTACCTGGCCGAACTCGACCGCTGAACCGGCGCCCGCCACTCGGCGGCGACGTCGGGGTCGGCCTCGGCGGGCAGATGGCGGGCGCGCAATTCGGCGAAGCGCGCCGCCGGCACCAGCCGCGAGACCGCCCACACCGCGGCCGCCCGCACCAGCGCCGACGGATCGGCGAGCCGGCGCTCCGCCGCCGGCGCGAGGGCGGCCTCGCCGCTGTTGCCGATCGCGATCAGCACGTTGCGCAGGAAGCGGTCGCGGCCGATGCGCTTGATCGGCGAGCCGGCGAACAGCGTGCGGAAGGCGGCATCGTCGAGGCGGGCGAGGTCGGCGAGGCGCGGGGCCGCGAGATCGGCGCGCTCGCGCAGCTTGGCCTCGGCGGTGGCGCGCGCGAACTTGTTCCACGGGCACACCGCCAGGCAGTCGTCGCAGCCATAGATGCGGTTGCCCATCGCGGCGCGCAGGTCGCGCGGGATGTGGCCGGCGTGCTCGATGGTCAGGTACGAGATGCAGCGCCGGGCGTCGAGCTGGTAGGGCGCCGGGAAGGCGCCGGTCGGGCACACGTCGAGGCAGCGTCGGCACGCGCCGCAGTGGTCGGACTCGGCCGCGTCGGGGGCGAGGTCGAGGGCGGTCAGCACCGCGCCGAGGAACAGCCACGAGCCGAGCTCGCGCGAGACCAGGTTGGTGTGCTTGCCCTGCCAGCCGAGCCCGGCGGCCTCGGCCAGCGGCTTCTCGAGCAAGGGTGCCGTGTCGACGAACACCTTGACCGGCGCGCCGAAGCGGCCGGCCATCCAGCCGGCGAGCTGCTTGAGCCGGCCCTTGATCAGGCTGTGATAGTCGCGGTTGCGGGCGTAGACCGAGATCGTCGCCCGGTCGGGCCGGGCGAGCGGCGCGAGCGCATCGCCCGCCGGGCCGTAGTTGAGCCCGACCATGACCGCGGCGCGCGCCTCGGGCCACAGCGCGTGCGGGTCGGCCCGCCGCGCAAGGGTGTCGGCGAGCCAGCCCATGTCGCCGTGCCAGCCGCGGCCGACGAACTCGGCGAGTCGCGCGCCGGCGGCGCCGATCGCACCGGGCGCGGCGAAGCCGACAGCGTCGAAGCCGAGGCCGAGCGCCCGCGCACGGATCGCCGCGCGCGCCGCTTCAGAAGTCGAGGTCGGCATAATGCGCCGCCGGCGTCGTGCCCGGAACGTAGTCCTCGAGCAGCGGCCGGAACGCCGGGCGCGACTTGATCTTGGCGTACCAGTCGCGTGCCGCGGCGAAGCGCGGCCAGGGGATGTCGCCCAGATAGTCGATCACCGACAGCTCCGCCGCGGCGACCAGGTCGGCGCGGCTCAGCTCATCGCCGGCGAGCCACCGCTGCCGCTCGGCCAGGTGCTCGATATAGGACAGGTGCTCCGCCAGCCGCGCCTGGGCGGCGCGGATCGCCTCGGTGTCGGGATAGCCGAGGCGCAGGTAGCGCTTGTAAAGCTTCTCGTGCAGCAGGGGCTCGGTCACCTCCGCCGCGCATTTGCGCGCGAACCAGTCGACCAGCCGGCGCGTCTCGGCCCGCGCTGCGGCGCCCGGACCGATCAGCGGGCGCTCCGGATAGGCCTCGTCGAGATATTCGAGGATGACGCCGCCGCCGCACGCCACCGGCCCGCCGTCCTCGACCAGCACCGGCACCTCGCCCGCCGCATTCAGCGCCAGGAACTCGGCCCGGCGCTCCCACACCGGCTCGGGCACGAGCGCGAACGCGAGCCCCTTCTCGCCCAGCGCCAGGCGCACGGCGCGGCTCGGCGCCGACAGCGGCAGGTGGAACAATGTGCGCATGCGCTCGGCCCGGCGCTCGAGGGTCACTCGAGGCATTGTGCGGCGTGCGGCACCGGCACACAACGTGTCCCGCGGACGGCCCCGCAGCCGAGCGTGACGAGCGGCGCGACCTCAAGCCATCGCGACGGCCTGGGCCCTTGCCGCGCCCGCCAGCTGCTCCGCGGGCTTCGCCCGCGCCGCGGCCGGCTGGAATTGCGCGAGCCACGCCGCCAACGCGTCGGCCGGCATCGGGCGGGCGAAGAAATAACCTTGGGCGAGGTCGCAGCGCAGCCGCTCGAGCATCGCGACATGCGCGTCCGTCTCGACACCTTCGGCGACCACCGTCAGGCCGAGATTGTGGGCGAGGTCGGTGGTCGAGCGCACGATCAGGGCGTCGCCTTCGTTGTCGACCATGCCGAGCACGAACGACTTGTCGATCTTCATTTCGTCGAGCCGCATGCGCTGCAGATAGCGCAGCGACGAGTAGCCGGTGCCGAAGTCGTCGACCGACAGCCGGACGCCGATCTCGTGCAGCCGGTCGATCACCTCGAACGCGCATTCGGGCTCGAGCATCAGCGCGCTCTCGGTTATCTCGAAGGTCAGGCGCGACGGATCGACGCGGTGCGCCTCGATGCGGCTCGCGACCAGGCGCGGAAAGCTGGTGTCGTGCAGCGACCGCGTCGACAGGTTGACGGCGACGGCGATGTCCCGGCCGGCGCGCTGCCATTCGGCCAACTGCGCCATGGCGGTATCGAGCACCCACTCGGTGATCGGCTGGATCAGTCCGGTGCGCTCGGCATGGGCGATGAACTCCTCGGCCGATATGTCGCCGAGATTTGGATGACGCCACCGAGCCAGGGCTTCGACACCGCGCATCTTGCCGGTGCGCAGGTCGAGCTTCGGCTGGTAGTGGAGGCACATCTGGCTGCTGCCGATGGCGCGGCGCAGCTCGCCGGTGAGCGTCAGGTTGCGGACGCTGTTGAGGTCCTTGTCCTGGTCGTAGAAGGCGAAGGTCAGGTTCAGGCGCTTCGCCAGGTACATGGCGACGTCGGCGCGCTGCATCAGGCGCGCCGGCTCGTCCGCGTGGTCCGGATAGATCGCGATGCCGACGCTGGCGTGCAGGTCCATCGACAGGCCGTCGAAAGAGAACGGCCGTTCCAGCGCGCGGCAAACCAGCTGCGCAATGTCGCCGGCCTTCGCCTGGTCGGCGACCGCATGCAAGAGGATCGCGAACTCGTCGCCGCCGATGCGGGCGACGGTGTCGGTCTTGCGCACCACCGCGCCGAGACGGCGCGCCACCTCGTGCAGCAGGGCGTCGCCCACCGGGTGGCCGAGGGTATCGTTGACCTCCTTGAACCGGTCGAGGTCAAGCAGCAGCAGCGCCAGTTGCCGGCCCTCGCGCTTGGCGATCTCGAGCGAATAGGCCATGCGCTCGTGAAGCAGCCGGCGGTTCGGCAGCCCGGTCAGGTCGTCATGCAGGGCCTGATGCTCGAGCCGCTGCCTTTGCGCCTCGCGCTCGGTGACGTCGCGCACGATCACGATGCGCATGCGGTCGTCCTCGAACTCCATGTCGCTGACCGCGATCTCGGCCGGGAAGGTGGAGCCGTTCCGGCGCCGCGCCGACACTTCCCGATAGCCGTGCAGGCTTTGCAGGAAGGCCTCTCGATCCCCGCTGTCGGGATGCGGATCGCACAGGAGCTCGCCGAGCCGGCGGCCGCCAAGGCCGCCCGCGGCGTAGCCGAACATGCTTTCGGCCGCCGCGTTCGCGGTCTCGATCGAGCCGTTCGCGCCGACCGTGACGATGCCGTCGAAGCTCTGCTCGACGATGCCGCGCGTCAACGCGCTGGTGCGCTCGAGCCGGATGGTCTGCCAGACCAGGCGGACGGCCTGGGCGTCGACGCGGATGATCAGCCCGGCGACGTAGGACAGGCCGGACATCAGCATCACCGGGGTCACGTCGACGATCACCGGCACGATCGCCTGGACCGCGAGCGAGGCGGCGGTCGCGGTGGCGGACAGGCCGATCAGGACCGCGAGACCGCGCCGCCACGGCCACGCGGCGAACCGCGCGCAGACCAGCAGCGCCACCAGTGCCAGGATGACGCCGATCGGCAACATGCCGAGCCGATGCAGCGCCCGGCCGCCGACCAGGGTTTCGTAGCCCAGGGCCTGGACGCGCACCCCGCTCATGACGCCGTACAAGGGGACCGGCAGGAAGTCCTGCAGGCCGAGCGCGGTGGCGCCGACCAGGACGACCTTGTCGCGAACCACCTCCGGGTCGAACCGGCCGGCGAGCACGTCCGCGTAGGAGAGCTCGAGGACATCGCCGAGCTCGATGCCGAAATCGAGCGTGAAGCGGTCGAACGGCGCGTCCCCCAGCCCGGCGAGCAGCGCCGGAAACGACGGCGGGGCGGCGTCGGCCCAGACCTCGCGCGTGTTCAGCTCGCGGACCAGGCCGTCGCGCGACGGCTGCACGCTGACCGAGCCGACGCGAACATGCTGCCTGAAGCGGGGCAGGGGCTCGTTGAGGATCACCTCGGTGC
Organism: Alphaproteobacteria bacterium; assembly: GCA_036398035.1. GTDB lineage: Bacteria > Pseudomonadota > Alphaproteobacteria > UBA7887 > UBA7887 > DASWHU01. Next base: position 7,286 of record DASWHU010000180.1, read on the forward strand.
CGTCAGCGCCCCGGTGAACCTCCTTGAACACCGGCAGCACCACCCGCCCGGCCGCAGCCTGCAGCGACTCCTCGAGCCGCGCATCGGCCACCGGATCGGACGGCGAGCTGAAATCGATATCCAGCGCCACCGTCCTGGCGCCGGCCGCGACCAGGCTGTCGATCAGGGTGGCATGGTAGTCCCGCGGCCACGGCCAGCTATTGAGCTCGCGCAGGCTGGGCGGATCGATCGC
>DASWHU010000181.1:0-4159 GCA_036398035.1 Alphaproteobacteria bacterium
CGTCGTCCGCGTCCTGGGCCAGCGCGCCGGCGCCGGCAATTCCCATGACCGCCGCGGCGGCGAGCCACTGCCTCGCCCGCCCGGCGCCGATCGAGCCCTCCCCGCTCATTGTCTCAGCCCCGTCGTAGGATAAGTTTTCCTACGATTACAGTCTAATAATGTCTAATGTCAATGAAATTATGGAAGAAATGCCGATTAATAGATTGAATTCATGCGTTTATTTCTGGTTGAAATGCCCCAATATCGGTTACCTGGGGCAAGATTTCGGCGGACACTGGCTGATTTCAGCCGATCGCGCGGGTCACAGGCCGTATTTTTCCATGCGATAGCGCAGCGCCATGCGGGTGAGACCGAGGGCGCGCGCGGCCGCCGAGACGTTGCCGCCGGCACGCTCGAGCGCGCGCGCCATCAGCCAGCGCTCGGCGCCCTCGACGGTCATGCCCTTGAGGGCCGCATAGGGGTCGGACCCGTCGCCGGCCGCGACCACCGGGCCGGGCATGGCGAGATCGCGCGGGCCGATCTCGCCGTCGCTGTCGAGCAACACGGCGCGCTCGATCAGGTGGCCGAGCTCGCGCACGTTGCCCGGCCACGGATAGCGCTCGAGCATGGCGAGCGCGGGCTCGGCGAACGCCGGCGCCGGCCGGCCGTAGCGGCGCGCGACCGCGGCGGCGAAGTGGCGGGCGAGGAGGGTCGCGTCGCCCGCGCGCTCGCGCAGCGGCGGCAGCCGCACGGTGAGCACGTTGAGCCGATAATAGAGGTCGGCGCGGAAGGCGCCCGCCTTGACCTGCGCGGTCAGGTCGCGGTTGGTGCCGGCGATGAACCGCGCCGCAACCCCGACCTCGCGCCCGCCGCCGGGCCGGCGCAGCCGCCGGCGCTCGATCACCGACAGCAGCCGCGCCTGGACCGCGGGCGCGAGCTCGGCGATCTCGTCGAGAAACACCGAGCCCCCTTCGGCGGCCTCGATCAGCCCCGGCGCGGCGCCCGCGTCGGACTCGCCGAACAGCTCGCGCTCGGCGGCCTCAAGCGACAGCGTCGCGCAGTCGATGCGCACGAACGGCTGGTCGGCGCGCCGCCCGAGGCTGTGGATCAGGCGCGCGGCGATGTCCTTGCCCGAGCCGGTCTCGCCGGCCAGCAGCACGGTCGGCGGCGGCGCGCCGTCGTCGCCGGCGAGCGCGGCGATGGTCGCGAGCTCGCGCCTGACCGCCTCGATCGCCGGGCTCTTGCCGATCAGCTCGGCGGGATCGACGGCGTGGCTGTCGCGCTCGCGGGAATAGCTCAGGCGGGTCTGCAGGCGCGCCGCCGCGAGCGTCCGCTCGATCGCGTGCACAAGGTCGTCGAGGTCGACCGGCTTGCGCAGATAGTCGCGTGCGCCGCGCTTCATCGCCTCGACCGCGTTGTCGATGTCGCCGAAGGCAGTGACCGCGATCACCGCCGGCGCATCGCTCGTCGGTGCGAGCTGGTCGAGCAGCTCGAGGCCGGTGCCGTCGGGCAGGCGCATGTCGAGCAGCACCAGGTCAGGTGTCCAGTCGGCGCCCGCGGCGAGGTGCGGGCGGGCGTCGGCGAGCGAGCCGGCGATGCGGCGGTCGTAGCGCTCGCGCGCGAGCCGGGTGGCGACGGCGCGGGCGAAGGTCGCCTCGTCGTCGACGATCAGCACCCGCCCTGCCTCTGCCGGCCGGCCGGTCATGCGGCCTTGCGCGGGCCGTCGCCGGCGATCGGCAGCGACAAGGTGACTGCGGTGCCGCCGCCGGCGGCGGGCGCGAATTTGAGCGCGCCGTCGTGCAGCTCGCACACCTTGAACGCGAACGGGATGCCGAGGCCGCTACCGAGCGCCTTGGTGCTGGGACCGGGGAAGGCGTCCTGGCGCGGCGCGAACGCGAGCCCGGGGCCGTGGTCCTCGATGCTGAGCCAGCTCGCGCCGTCGGCGGCGCCGGCGGCGACGGTCAGGCGGCCGCCGTCGGGCGAGGCCTCGACCGCGTTGGCGAGCAGGCCGTAGATCGCCTGCTCGACCAGATGCCTGTCCAGGCGCACGGTCGCGCCCGCGTCCCAGCCCCGGCGTGCGACCTCGAGCCGCTTGGCCTCGAGTCGGGGGCCGAGCAGCGCCAGGGCCTCGTCGGCGCACGCGGCGAGGGTGCCGTCGCGGCGGTGCAGCGGCTGCGGGTTCAGGTATGACAGCAGCGCCGTCAACCAGCCGCTGAGCCGGTCGACCGCGGCGATGATGCCGCGCAAGCCGTCCCTCGTCTCGGCGTCGGCGGCGCCGGTGTCGAGCACCTGTGCGGACGCGCGGATGCTGGCCAGCGGATTGCGAATGTTGTGCGCGATCACCGGCACCAGCGCGCCGAGCGCGGCCTGCTTCTCGGCCCGCACCAGCTCGGCGCGGCTGCGCGCGACGTCGTCGGCCATGCGGTTGATGGCGCGCCCGAGCGCGACCATCTCGGCGGCGCCGCGCTCGTCGAGCCGGCCGGCGAAGTCGCCGGCGCCGAACGCGGCGGTGGCGCGCAGCACCTCGGCCAGGGGCGCGACGAAGGCGCGCTGGACGAACGCGCGCGCGACCAGCAACAGCCCGGCCGCGGCGGCGATCGGCACCAGGACGACGGCGACGGCGAGGCGGGTGAGGCCTTTCAGGCGCCGCTCGACCGCCGCGCGGGCGCCGAGGAAGGCGTCCTCGGCGTGGTCCAGCGCGGCCTCGACCCTGGCCAGGCTGCCGGCCTCGTAGTCGGTGTCGAACAGGTCGAGCTTCTCGGCCTCGGAGAAGCCGCCGCTCGGGCGCGCCATGATCGCGTCGGCCTGGGCGCGGGCGCCGGCATAGGCCGCCGCCAGCTCGGCGATGGCGGCCTGCTCGCCGGCGCCCTCGGCGAGCCCTGCCAGCTCGGCGAAGCTCGCGTCGATGCGCCCGGCGTAGCTCGAATATTGCGCGGAGGCTTGCGGATCGGCCAGGAAGTGGAAGTCGAACACCTCCTTTGCCTGCCGGTAGACGTCGCCGCGCACCACCTGGGCGAGCTGGGCCAGGCGCTCGACCCGCCGTGCCTCGCCGCTCCAGCGTTCGGCCAGCACCAGGCCGACGATGCCGGCGGCGCCGGCGACGACGATCAGGATCGTCAACGCCAGGCCATAGACCAGCTGCAGGGTCCTGAGCGAACGCGTGGTACTCATGTCGCCGCCATGGTTGCCGGACCAGGGTGGTTGATTTCAGCCACCCCCGTCAAGCGCACTGCGGACGGCGCGGGGTGCGGCGTCAGCGCGGCACGTGCGGCCCGAAATGCGCCGCCAGGTAATCGAGGATCAGGGCGCGCTCGTCGCCATCGAGCTCGGGCATGCCCTGCTCCTCGACCATCCATACCAGCAGCTGGTCCCACACCGTGCGGTTGAGGCGCTGCTGCTTGACGATGGCGAGCGAATGGCAGGCCGAGCAAGTGATCTCGACCTCGTCATGGCCGGGTCCCGCCGGCAGGGCGCCGAACAGCTCGCCGGCGGCGGCGGGCGCGGCCAGCGCCGCGGCGGCGGCGATGGCGCAAAGCCGGCGCCCGCATTGCCCGGGCATCAGGCGACGGTGACCGCGATCCGGTGGCAGGCGTTGTTGAGATAGCCGTGCGGGTTCCATCCCGGAACCACCATCGGCTGCATGGTGCCGGCGTCGTCGGTCGCCCGTGCCCACAGCTCGTAGTAGCCGGCCTGGGGAAAGGCGACGTCGGCGGACCATGTCTGCCACGCGCCGGCATTGACTGGCGGCTCGAGCCGCGCGCGCTGCCAGGTGGCGCCGAAGTCGATGCTGACATCGACCGCGGCCACGGCGCGATCGCCGGCCCAGGCGTGGCCGCGCGCGCCGAGCGGCGTTGCGCCGGCGACCGCGGCGCCGGCCTGGGGCCGGGTGATCACCGATTTCACCGGCATCGCCTCGATGATCCTCATGTCCTCCTTCGGCACCTCGCTCCCCGGCGCCACCGAATGGGCGGGAACGCGATAGGACATGCCGGTCATCTTCTCGCCGTCATGGACCCGGTCGCGGACCCAGATGCGGTTCAGCCACTTCTGCGACACCGAGCCCGGCCAGCCGGGAGCGACCACGCGCAGCGGCGCGCCGTGCAGCATCGGGATCGGCTCGCCGTTCATCTCGAACGCGATCAGCGTGTTGGGCTGCATTGCCTTGGCGATCGGCAGGCCG
>DASWHU010000182.1:0-7478 GCA_036398035.1 Alphaproteobacteria bacterium
CGTCTCGACCAGCCGATCGAACTCATGCCAAGGAACATGCTTCAGAACCGAATGAAAAACGCTATTGTGATGGCGCATGGCGTCGATCCTCGCTTCGTGTCCCGGAACCTCTGCTGAAGTCCAGGATCGAGTAGAATCAACGCCATGCACTCCGTCCACAAAAACCGAACCGGACAGCCGTGGGCCCGACCCGCGCATCCACGTGCTTCCGTCCGGAATTTCCTCGTCGGAAGGACGTGGATGGCCGTGTCAAGCACGGCCATGACCATTTGTGAGAACCGAAACGTGTTGAGACGACCCTCATCGCTCTCGATCGGGTTCTGAGTACACGCGGACATGGCCAAGATCGACGAGGGCGAATGGCGCAAGCGCCTCGAGCGCATCTCGCAGATGTTCGCCGACATGGTCGGCCATGCCGAGGAGCTGTCGCAGCACCGCTGCCCCTATCGCGACCGCCACGACCGCTGCACCGCTCATTTCCGGTGCCGTAGTCAGTTGGCGCAGGACGCGGCGGACAAGCCGGCGTTGTGCACCCACGACGGCAGCTTCGACTACCGGCTCGCCTGGGAGAGCGATCCCGCGACCTATGACCGAGCCAAGCGGAGGATCGCGGACGCGAAGCGGGGGCCGCGGCGGGCGCGCCGGCGGGCGGGCGATACGCCCGGGTCATGAGCACCATCTCGCACGACCGCGCGGCGCGCCCGGTCGAGACCGGCCGCACCATCTTCGATTACGCCGACGAGCTCGCGGTCGAGGTGCCGACCTCGTGCGGGCGCGCCGGGCGCTGCCACGAATGCGTGGTCGAGGTGAGCCGCGGCATGGCCGCGCTGAGCGCGCCGAGCGCGGCGGAATCGTTCCTGCGCGGCGACTGGCGCCTCGCCTGCCAGGCGGTGATCGAGCGCGACGACATCGACATTTCGTTCGCGCCCTTGCGGCGCCGGCCGCGCATCCTCGAGGATTCGGACGGCGAGGACGCCGTGCCCGAGCTCGACCCCGCCGTGCGCCGGCACGGCGATGCGGTGCTCTACGACGGCCAGGTGATCGACCGCTGGCGCGGCGCGCTCTACGGCCTCGCCGTCGACCTCGGCACGACCACGGTGGTCGCCGACTTCGTCGACCTCGAGAGCGGCCGCTCGGTCCACCGGATCGGCTTCGAGAACCCGCAGCGCTTCGGCGGCAGCGACGTGATGAACCGCATCTCCTACGACACCGGCCCCAACCGCGGCGAGCTGCAGCAGGCGGCGGTCACCGCGCTCAACCGCGAGCTGCGCCGGGCCGCGCGCGAGCACGGCATCGCGCGCCAGGCGGTGTACGAGATCGTCATCGCCGGCAACACCACCATGCGCGACATCCTGTTCGGCCTCGACGTCGCCAGCGTCGGCCAGAAGCCGTACAAGTCGCTGGTCGAGAATGACTGGCGCGCGGGCAGGCGCGCTACCACCGCGCTCACCTGCGAGGCGTGGTCGCTCGGCCTGCGCGCCAACCGCCGGGCGCGCGTCTACGGCCTGCCGCTGATCGCGAGCCACGTCGGCGGCGACACCGCGGCCGACCTGGTCGCGACCGACTTCGCCGCCCTCGCCGAGCACAGCGTGGTGATGCTGGTCGACATGGGCACCAACACCGAGGTCGTGGTCGGCCATCGCGGGCGCCTGGTCGCGGCCTCCTGCCCGGCAGGCCCCGCGTTCGAGGGCGGCCTGGTCGCCTACGGCATGGCCGCTTATGACGGCGCCATCGAGCGCATCGAGCTCGACCCCGCCTCAGGGCTCTTTCGCTACCAGACGATTGCCGACGCGCCGGCGCAGGGGCTGTGCGGGTCGGGCCTGATCGACCTGTTGGCCGAGCTGCGCCGCCACGGCCGGATGACCGCCAAGGGCGTGTTCGCCGACGACCGCCGCAAGTTCCTGATCGAGGTCGTGCCGGAGCGCGGCATCACTTTCTCCAAGGCCGACGCCAGCGCCCTCGCCCAGGCCAAGGCCGCCAACTACTGCGGCCAGCTGATCGTGCTGCGCACGCTCGGCCTCGACCCCGGCGCGGTCGAGCGGCTGTTCCTCGCCGGCGGATTCGCCACCTATGTCGATACCGCCAACGCGATCGACATCGGCCTGCTCGCGCCGGTGCCCGAGGCGGCGGTGGTCAAGGTCGGCAACGCCGCGCTGCGCGGCGCGCGCGAGGTGCTGCTGTCCCTGCCCAAGCGCCGGCGCCTGGAGGCGCTGGTCCAGCGCATCGAGCATGTCGAGCTCGAGACCACCCCCGATTTCTTCGACCTGTTCGTCGACGGCTGCCAGTTCCGGCCGATGCCCGACGTGCTCACGCCACCGCCGCAGCAAAGGACCGCGGGATGAAGCTTGCCGACGGCCGCACCCTGATCGTGATCGGCGAGAACATCCACACCACGCGCGTGGTGCTGCGCAAGGGCAGGCGCTTCGTCGACGACGGCGCGCGCCAGGGCGTGCGCTACACCGGGAACGACGGCGCCGAGCGCCTGCTGCCGGTGCCCGACTGGGCGAAGCGCGGCCAGGACTACCAGGAGGGGCGGGTCAAGCACGTCATGATCGCGGTGCGCGCGGCGATGGCGGGCGCGGGCGCCGAGGCGGCCCAGGGCATGGACTACATCGCGCGCATGGTGAGCGACCTCGAAGGCGCCGGCGCCGACTATCTCGACCTAAACGTCGACGAGATCTCGATCAAGCTCGCCGACCAGAAGGCGGCGATCGCGTGGCTGGTGCGCACGGTGCAATCGCTGACAGCGCTGCCGTTGTCGGTCGATTCGTCGAACCTGGAGGTGATCGAGGCCGGGCTCGCCGCCTGCGACGGCGCGCGCGCGCGCCCGCTGCTCAACTCGGCCTCGCTCGAGCGCATCGACGCCCTCGACCTGGCCGCCGCCGCCGGCGCCCAGGTGGTGGTCACCGCGGCCGGCGACTCAGGGATGCCCGACGGCGTCGCCCAGCGCCTCGACAACGCCTCGCGCATGGTCGAGGCGGCGCGCGCCAAGGGCTTCGCCTTGTCCGACATCTTCATCGACCCGCTGCTGTTCCCGGTCTCGGTGGACACCGTCTACGGCCCGCACGGGCTCGACGCGATCCGCGCCCTGCGCGCCCGCTTCGGCCCCGACATCCACATCACCGGCGGCATGAGCAACGTCTCGTTCGGGATCCCGGCGCGCAAGGTCATCAACGAGGTGTTCCTGCTGCTGGCGCTGGAGGCGGGCGCAGACAGCGGCATCATCGATCCGGTGGCGAGCCCGCCGCAGGCGCTGCTCGCGATCGACCGCTCCTCGCCCTCCTACAAGCTTGCCGAGGATGTGCTGCTCGACCGCGACAAGCACTGCCGCAGCTTCATCCGCGCCTGGCGCAAGGGCGAGCTCGCCCCCCTCGCCGCCGGCGCCTGACCGGCGCGCGCGGGGCGATGACCGGCCTCGCGGTCAACCTGGTCCTGGGCTTTCTCGGCGCCGGCAAGACCACCCTGGTCGCGCGATTGCTCGACCATCTCAAGGGGCGCGAGCGGGTGGCGCTGGTGGTCAACGAGTTCGGCGCCGTCGGCATCGACGGCGCGGTGCTCGAGGGCCGCGCCGTCGATACCGTCGAGCTCAGCTCGGGCTGCGTCTGCTGCACGCTGAAGGCGCCGTTGCAGGCGGCGCTCGGCGAGCTTGCCGGGCGCGGCGATATCGACCGGGTGATCATCGAGGCGAGCGGCGTCGCCCAGGCCGCCGACCTGGTCGCAGCGCTGGCCGAGGACGACCTGTCGCTCGGGCCGATCATCGCAGTGGTCGATGCCGCGAGATTCGCCCAGCTGAACGCGATGCTCGGGCCGTTCTACGCCGGCCAGGTCGCGCGCGCCGACGTGGTGATCGTCAACAAGTGTGACCTCGCCGGCGCTGCGACGCTGTCCGAGGTGGCGGAGGCGGTCGCCGCGCTCAATCCGCGCGCCCGCCTCGCCTTCGCCGAGCGCTGCGACGTCGATCCCGCCGACGTGCTCGCCGGTGCCGCCGCGCCTGCGGCGGGGCTGGCCGACGACCATTTGCACCAGGCCGCCGAGACCCTGGTGCTCGCCGCGCCCGAGGCCGCGCGGCGCGCCGAGGTCGAGCGGTTCTTCGCCGCGCTGCCGCCCGGGCTGTGGCGGGCGAAGGGCTTCATGTCCATCGACGGCGCACCGCGGCTGGTCCAGTACGCCTGCGGGGAGCTCGAGATCGCGCCGGCGCCGCCGCGCGCGCAGCTCCACGTGGTGTTCGTCGGCCGCGCCCTCGACCGCGCCGATCTCGCGCGCCGGTTCGCCGCCCTCGGGCGCTGAGGCACGCGGCTGGACAAGCGCGCCATCGCCCGCTTAGCTGCGCCACTCGCGCCCACCCCCCGCAACCGGGAGCCGCCATGTTCTACCGCCCGCCCGCGCCGCACGGCCTGCGCCAGAACCCGTTCAACGCCCTGGTCATCCCGCGCCCGATCGGCTGGATCTCGTCGCTCGATACGGAGGGACGGGCGAACCTCGCGCCCTACTCGTTCTTCAACGCCGTCGCCTACACCCCGCCGCAGGTGATGTTCGCCGCCACCGGCCTGCACGAGCAGGGCGGCTTCAAGGACACGGTGGCGAACATTCAGGCGACCGGCGAGTTCGTAGTCAACCTCGCCACCTGGCCGTTGCGCGAGGCGATGAACGCGTGCTCGGCGCCGGCGCCGCACGATGTCGACGAGTTCAAGCTCGCCGGCCTCACCCCCGCGCCCGCCGAGACGGTCAAACCGCCGCGCGTGGCGGAGAGCCCGGTGCACCTCGAGTGCCGCCACGTGCGCTCGCTCGAGCTCCTGTCCGCCAACCCCGAAAGCCCCAACATGGTGGTGTTCGGCGAGGTGGTCGGCATCCATATCGACGATACCGTGATCGCGGACGGCATGGTCCGCTACGACCGGCTCGACGTCGTCGGCCGCCTCGGCTACCGCGACTACGTGCGGGTCAACGACATCTTCGCGATGGAGCGTCCCGGCTGGCCGTGAGGCAGGCCCGCCGGCGCCGATTGGCGCCTTTGCCCAGCTGCCCGACATGGTAAGCTCGCCGCCATGACCACCGCGGCCCGGGACGACCTGTTCGCCGGCTATGACCGCGACGGGCATTTCTGCGAGCTGTTCGGCCGCGCCGGCCTGCCCGCGCCGGCGCACACCTCGCTGCTGCGCGAGCGGCTCGCCAGCTATCGGCTGGACACCCTGAAGAAACGCGCCCGCGACGCCGAGCGCGAGCTGTTCAACCTGGGCATCACCTTCACGGTCTATTCGGAGAAGGACGCGGTCGACCGCATCCTGCCGTTCGACCCGCTGCCGCGAGTGCTGTCGGCGGACGACTGGCGGACCATCGAGTCGGGCGTCGTCCAGCGGGTGACCGCGATCAACCTGTTCCTGCACGACATCTATCACCGCCAGACGATCCTGGCCGACGGCGTGGTGCCGCGCGCGCTGGTGCTCGGCAACGTCAACTACCGGCCCGAGATGCGCGGGCTCGATCTGCCTTGCGGCACCTATGTCCATATCTGCGGCATCGACATCGTGCGCGACGCCGCCGGCGGCTTCCTGGTGCTGGAGGACAATGCGCGCACGCCCTCGGGCGTCTCCTACGTGGTCGAGAACCGGCACCTGATGCTGCGCACCTTCCCCGACCTGATGACCGGGATCGGCATCCGCTATGTCAGCGACTACGGCCGCAGGCTGCGCGAGGCGCTGCAGGAGCTGGCGCCCGTCGGGGTGGCCGAGCCGCAGGTGGCGCTGCTGTCGCCGGGGGCCTACAACTCGGCCTATTTCGAGCACGTGTTCCTGGCCCGCGAGATGGGCGTGCCGCTGGTCGAGGGCCGCGACCTGGTGGTCGAGGACGAGCGCGTGTACATGCTGACCACCGAGGGCCGCGAGCCGGTCGATGTGATCTACCGGCGCATCGATGACGACTTCCTTGACCCCGAGTGCTTCCGCGCCGACAGCCTGTTGGGCGTGCGCGGCCTGATGCGCGCCTGTCGCGCCGGCAGGGTGGCGCTCGCCAACGCGGTCGGCACCGGGGTCGCCGACGACAAGGCGATCTACGCCTACATGCCGCGCGTCGTGCGCTACTACCTCGACCAGGACCCGATCCTGCCCAATGTCGAGACCCACATCTGCGCCGACGCGGACGGGCTTGCCTACACCCTCGACCACGTCAACGAGCTGGTGGTCAAGCCGGTCGGCGCCTCGGGCGGCTACGGCATCACCGTCGGCCCCTTGGCCAGCCGGGTCGAGCTCAAGGCGTGCCGCAAGCGCATCGCGGAACGCCCCGAGGACTACATCAGCCAGCCGATGGTCGAGCTGTCGGTGTGCCCGACCCTGACCGACCGCGGCGTCGAGCCCAGGCGCGTCGACCTCAGGCCGTTCGCGGTGACCGGGCGCGACAGCTGGGTGCTGCCGGGAGGGCTTACCCGGGTCGCGCTCAGGCGCGGCTCGATCGTGGTCAACTCGTCGCAGGGCGGCGGCTCGAAGGACACCTGGGTCCTTGCCTAGCTCATTGATCGCGGGCTTGGGAAACAGCCTGCTTGCGCGGTTCGCGAGCAACGCGTTCTGGATGGCGCGCTACATGGAGCGGGCGGAGAACCTGGCCCGCCTGCTCGACGTCAACGAGACCTTCGCCCGCGACAGCCAGGGGGTCCAGGACTGGCTGCCGATCGTGCAGCTGCACATCGACGACGAACCCTTCTTCAAGCTCTACGCGCAGGCCGACGCGCCCTCGGTGCTCGAGTTCTACATCCTGGAACGGCGCAACCCGAACGCGATCGTCTCGGCGGTGGCGGTGGCGCGCGAGAACGCGCGCAGCCTGCGTCACCTGATCAGCACCGAGCTGTGGCTCCATCTCAACATGTTCCACAACCGGCTGATGGCGATGCGGCCCGCCGACCTCGCCCTCGAGACCGTGTCCGAGCTCTGCCGGACGGTCAAGGAGGACTGCCAGCTCCATGCCGGCATCGCCGAGGGCACGCTCTATCGCGACCAGGTGTGGAGCTTCTACCGGATCGGCAAGACCATCGAGCGCCTCGACCAGACCACGCGTCTGTTGGACATCAAGTATCACCGCCTCGGGCCGTCGTCGGACAAGGCCGGCGAGCTGATCGACACCGCCCAGTGGAACGCGCTGCTGCGCTCGGCCGCCGGCTACCAGGCGTTCCGGCGGGTCTACCCGACCGGCATGCGGCGCGAGAACGTGATCCGCTTCTTCCTCTACGACCGCGCCTTCCCGCGCTCGGTCGGGCTGTGCGTCGATGAGCTCGGCAAGGAGCTCGACGGTCTCGGCCGCGCCAAGCGCGCCACCGGCTGGCCGGAGGTCGCCATGTCGCACGATGCGCTGCGCGCACTCGTGCGTCTCGACGATGCCGCCGCGCCGGTGGCCGAAGGCGACCTGCACCGGCACATCGACGACATCCAGCTCGGCCTGATCAGGCTCACGGACGCCCTCGGCCGCGCGTTCCTCGGCGCCCGGCCCGACGA
>DASWHU010000183.1:0-4207 GCA_036398035.1 Alphaproteobacteria bacterium
CCCGCCGATGCGCCCGACCACGCCCTTGCCGGTCACCGAGCGGAAGTCGGTCGGCGCGGCGAGGCTGAGGCCGCGGTCCTCGGCGCCGGCGACGATCGCCTCGGCGAGCGGGTGCTCGCTCGCCCGCTCGAGGCCGGCGGCGAGCGCGAGCAGCGAGTCCTCGTCCTGCCCGTCGACCGCCACCACCCCGACCAGCTTCGGCTTGCCGAGGGTGAGCGTGCCGGTCTTGTCGACCACCAGGGTGTCGACCTTCTCGAACCGTTCGAGGGCCTCGGCGTTCCTGATCAGCACCCCGGCCTGGGCACCGCGCCCGGTGCCGACCATGATCGACATCGGCGTCGCCAGGCCGAGCGCGCACGGGCAGGCGATGATCAGCACCGACACCGCGGCCACCAGCCCGTAGGCGAGCGCCGGCGGCGGGCCCCACAGCGCCCAGCCGGTGAACGACAGCACCGCGACCGCGACTACGGCGGGAACGAAGTAGCCGGCGACGGTGTCCGCCAGGCGCTGGATCGGGGCGCGGCTGCGCTGGGCCTCGGCGACCATGCCGACGATGCGCGCCAGCATGGTGTCGCGCCCGACCTTGTCGGCGCGCATCACCAGGCCGCCGCTGCCGTTGAGCGTGCCGCCGATCAGGGAATCGCCCGCCGCCTTCTCGACCGGGATCGACTCGCCGGTGACCATCGACTCATCGACCGCGCTGTGGCCGTCGAGCACCACGCCGTCCACCGGCACGCTCTCGCCCGGGCGCACGCGCAAGCGGTCGCCGACCTCGACCTCGGCCAGCGCCACCGTGTCCTCGCCGCCGTCGGGCCTAAGCCGGCGCGCGGTCTTGGGCGCGAGGTCGAGGAGCGCCCTGAGCGCGTCGCTGGTGCGCTCGCGCGCGCGCAGCTCCAGCACCTGGCCGAGCAACACCAGCACCGTGATCACGGCCGCCGCCTCGAAGTACAGCCCGACCTCGCCGGCCGGATTGCGGAAGCCGGCGGGAAAGACGTCCGGCGCCGCCACCGCCACCAGGCTATATGCGTAGGCGGTGCCGGTGCCGAGCGCGATCAGGGTGAACATGTTGAGGCTGCGCGTGACCAGCGAGCGCCAGCCGCGGACGAAGAACGGCCAGCCGGCCCAGACCACCACCGGGGTGGCCAGCGCGAGCTGCGCCCAGCGGTTCCACGCCCCCTCGACCAGCGCGGCGAGGCCGGGCACCAGCTCGCCCATGCTGATCACCAGCAGGGCGGCGGTGAGGCCTGCGCCGATGCGCAAGCGCCGGCTCATGTCGGCGAGCTCGGGGCTCGGTCCGGACCCTGCGGGGACCATGACCGGCTCCAGCGCCATGCCGCAGATCGGGCACGCGCCCGGGGAGTCGCGCACGATCTCCGGGTGCATCGGGCAGGTAAAGCGACCCGCCTCCGTCGCGGCGGGCTGATCCGGCGCGCGGTCTGCGCCGTGGCCGTGGTGCGCCTCGCACGCCTGGCATGCGGGCTGGTGCCGCGCGGTCGCGTGCTGTCCAGTCATCCTCGTCTCCGTGCCGGGGTCCTCCCGGAGGCATAGATAAGGATTCCAGTAACTGGAAGGTCAAGCCCGGCGAGCGCTTGCACTCCCTGCGCCCACGCTCTTGGCACCCGGGCGGGGATTGGCCTAAGGTCGCGCGCCACCTTGGGAGGAGACGGACATGAGCGCAGCGCAACCGTTCCCCGCCGGAACGATCGACTGGTCGGGCGAGAACCCGGGCATGTACCTGAAAGAGACCCCGGACGGGCCGTTCGTGTCGCTGGTGTCGTTCTTCCGCGTCGTGCTGTCGCCGCACGGCCGCGGCCACGGCCTGGTCCTGCTCGAGGCGCCCAAGGCCGCCGAGAGCCGGCCCGACGCGCTCAATGTCTGTGTCACCGACAACGAGCCCCTCGCGCGCTACCTGATGGCGAACTTTGTCTGCCATTTCGGGGCGTTCCGCGGCCAGCCGGCGGTGGCGGCGGTCGAGTACCGTCGCCTCGACGCGGTCGAGACCGAGGGCGACAGCCGCAGCCGCTACCAGGAGCGGGTGACCGGCCAGGGCATCGAGGCGGTGCTCACCTGGGACGAGCTCGGCCCTCCGTTCATGGTCGACATGCCGGCGGATCGGGGCGCGACCGGCGCGCACCGGATGTTCAGCCTGTTCGTCGACTGCCACCGCGCGACCGCCGAGATCAACGGGCGGGCGCTCAAGGGGCGCTCGCAGCCGCGCGATTTCGCCGGCCGGACCAGCACCACCGCGTTCCTCGCCTTCTCCGAGACCTGGCTCAGGGTCTGAGCCGCCGCCCGGACCCCTTGACACCGGGGTCGGGGTCCCCACGTGAAACTTGACTAATATGGTCAAGTATGGGATTTCCCGCGCATGCTGCGGCTCAACAGACTGACCGACTACGGCGTGGTGGTGATGGTGCAGCTCGCGCGCGCGGACGAGGTATTGACCGCGCAGCGGCTCGCCGAGCGCACCAGCCTGCCCCAGCCGACGGTGGCCAAGCTCTTGGCGCTGCTCGCCCGGGGCGGCCTCGCCGCGGCCCAGCGCGGCGCCGCCGGCGGCTACGCGCTCGCGCGCGCGCCCGAGGACATCTCGGTCGCCGACATCATCGAGACGCTCGAGGGCCCGGTCGCGCTCACCGCCTGCGTCGACGGCGCCAACCACCTGTGCAGCCTGGAGAACGTATGCGCGATGCGCGGCCACTGGGACACCGTGAACGCCGCCATCCGCCGGGCGCTGGAGGGCGTGACCTTGGAGGCGATGGCGCACGCGGGCGAGCCGTTCCTGTTCGCCGCCGCCGGCGACGCGCGCCTCGACCCGGACCGAACCGACAGGCTCTAGAGAGACCGCCATGACCCTTGAGACCAACGACACCGCCGCCGCCCGCCAGGTCCGCGAGACCACGGCGCAGGGCTACAAGTACGGCTTCTTCACCGACATCTCGACCGAGACCGCGCCCAAGGGCCTGAACGAGGACACGGTGCGGTTCATCTCGGCCAAGAAGGACGAGCCGGCGTGGATGCTCGACTGGCGGCTGAAGGCGTACCGCCACTGGCTCACCCTCGGCCACGAGGAGCCGAAATGGGCCCGGGTCAGCTATCCGCCGATCGACTATCAGGACGCTTATTACTACGCCGCGCCCAAGGCCAAGGAGGGGCCGAAGAGCCTGGACGAGGTCGATCCCGAGCTGATCGAGGCCTACAGCAAGCTCGGCATCCCGCTCGCCGAGCAGGAGCGGCTGGCGGGCGTCGCGGTCGACGCGGTGTTCGACAGCGTGTCGGTGGCGACCACCTACAAGAAGAAGCTCGAGGAGGTCGGCGTC
This sequence comes from Alphaproteobacteria bacterium, assembly GCA_036398035.1. Classification (GTDB taxonomy): domain Bacteria; phylum Pseudomonadota; class Alphaproteobacteria; order UBA7887; family UBA7887; genus DASWHU01. The sequence continues at coordinate 3,318 of DASWHU010000183.1, forward strand.
ATCTTCTGCGCCATCTCCGAGGCGATCCGTGAGCACCCGGAGCTGGTGCGCAGCTATCTCGGCTCGGTGGTGCCCTATACCGACAACTTCTTCGCCACGCTGAATTCGGCGGTGTTCAGCGACGGCTCGTTCGTCTACGTGCCCAAGGGCGTGCGCTGCCCGATGGAGCTGTCGACCTACTTCCGCATCAACGCCGCCCAGACCGGCCAGTTCGAGCGCACCCTGATCATCGCCGACGCGGGCGCCTATGTGAGCTACCTCGAGGGCTGCACGGCGCCGATGCGCGACGAGAACCAGCTTCACGCCGCGGTGGTCGAGCTGGTCGCGCTCGACGACGCCGAGATCAAGTACTCGACGGTGCAGAACTGGTATCCGGGCGACGAGCAGGGCCGCGGCGGCATCTACAACTTCGTCACCAAGCGCGGCGACTGCCGCGGGCGCAATTCGAAGATCTCCTGGACCCAGGTCGAGACCGGCTCGGCGATCACCTGGAAGTATCCGAGCTGCATCCTGCGCGGCGACGATTCGGTCGGCGAGTTCTACTCGGTCGCGCTCGCCAACCACCGGCAGCAAGCCGACACCGGCACCAAGATGATCCACATGGGGCGCAACACGCGCTCGACGATCATCTCGAGAGGGATCTCGGCGGGCCACGGCCAGAACGCCTATCGCGGGCTGGTCAAGGTGCTGCCGGGCGCGGACGGCGCGCGCAACCACACGCAGTGCGACTCGTTGCTGATGAGCGAGCACTGCGGCGCCCATACGTTTCCGTACATCGAGGTCCGCAATCCCACCGCGGTCGTCGAGCACGAGGCGACGACCTCCAGGATCTCCGACGACCAGCTGTTCTACTTCCGCTCGCGGGGCATCGGCGCCGAGGACGCCGTCTC
>DASWHU010000184.1:0-1939 GCA_036398035.1 Alphaproteobacteria bacterium
CCGCCCCAATGGCGCATCAGCCGCACCCGGCTGAAGATCGGGAACAGCTCGACGATGGCGCGCAGGGTGTCCTCGATGATCGCGAACGAGCCGCGCTGGGTGTAGGAGACGTAGCCGTCGGTGCCGGCGCCGATCACCAGCTCGCCCTTGTCGGACTGGCTGACATAGGCGTGCACCGCGTTCGACATCACCACCGTGTCGAGCACCGGCTTGAGCGGCTCCGACACCAGCGCCTGCAAGGGCTGGCTTTGGAGCGGCAGGCGCAGGCCCGCCATCGCGGCGATGACGCTGGTGTGCCCGGCGGCGACGATGGCGACCTTGTCGGCGCCGATGGTGCCGCGCGTCGTTTCCACGCCTGTCACCCGGCCGCGGTCGCGACGGATGCCGGTCACCTCGCACTGCTGGATGATGTCGACCCCGAGCGCGTCCGCCGCGCGCGCGAATCCCCACGCGACCGCGTCGTGGCGGGCGATGCCGCCGCGCCGTTGCAGGCTGGCACCGACCACCGGATAACGGCAGTCGGGCCCGATATTGAGGATCGGGCAGAACTCCTTGACCGCCGCCGCCTCCAGCCACTCGCCGTCGACGCCGTTGAGCCGGTTCGAGTGCACCCGGCGCCTGAGCTCGCGCGCCTCGTGCTGGTCATGGGCGAGGTTGAGCACGCCGCGCGGGCTGAACATGACGTTGAAGTTGAGCTCGCCGCTCAGGCCCTCCCACAGCTTGAGCGCGTGGTCGTAGATCAGCGCGCTTTCGTCGCACAGGTAGTTGGAGCGGATGATGGTGGTGTTGCGGCCGGTGTTGCCGCCGCCGAGCCAGCCCTTCTCGACCACCGCCACGTCGGCAATGCCGTGCTCCTTGGCGAGATAATAGGCGGTGGCAAGGCCGTGGCCGCCGCCGCCGATGATCACCACCCGGTAATGCGGCTTGGGCGCCGGGCTGCGCCAGGCCTGCTGCCAGCCGCGGTGATGGCCGAGCGCGTTGCGCGCCAGCGCGAAGATCGAATACCGCTTCACCGTCCCTCCCCCGCCCGACCGATGCCAGGGCAAATCTGTCAAACGCGCAGAGGCTCGGCAACAGCGCAGCATTTGATTTGACGCGGGCCGGCCCGATCCGAAAGCATGGGCCGGCTGCGAGGGGAGGCGACGATGAGCGATCACGACAGGCGGGCACCAGCCGGCGGCCTGACCCGGCGGCGGTTCATGGAGGCGGCGGGAGGCGCCGGCGTGCTCGGCGCGCTGGTGCTGGTCGCGCCCGCCGCGGCGCGCGCGCAAGAGACGGGCGCGCCGCTCAAGATCGGCGTGATGGGCCCGTTCACCGGCCCGGCGAGCCGCACCGGCGACGGTATCCGCAAAGGCACCCTGATGGCGCTCGACGACGCGCGCGCCGCAGGCGAGGTGCCGGTGACGCTGGGCGGCCAAACGCATGACATCGAGCTGGTCTGGGTCGACAGCGAGTCGAGCCCGGAGAAGGCGGTCAAGGCGGTGACCGACGCGATCAGCCGCCAGGGCGTGCAGCTGATGGTCAACGGCTGGCACTCGTCGGTGGCGATGGCGGTGATGGACGCCGAGGCGTCGCTGCACGTCGTCCACATCGGCCACCAGGGCGAGTCGCAGTTCATCTCCGAGAAGATCAACAGCGACCCGGACAGGTATCGCGGCTGGTTCAAGGGCTGGCCGTCGCCGCCGATCTTCGCCGGCCTCTACGGCGAGCCGCTCAAGTACTTCCGCGAGACCGGCCTGTGGACGCCGGCCAACACCAAGGCGGCGATGCTGGTCGAGGATACCGATTTCGGCCGCGGCTGGGGCGAGGCGCTGCTCAACAGCCTGGGCAACGCCGGCTTCGATCCCCTGCCCTACGACGTCACCGCGATCGACGAGACCGAGTTCACGCCGCTGTTGATCAAGTACAAGGCGCAGGGCGTGTCGGTGGTCGGCATGAC
>DASWHU010000185.1:0-1664 GCA_036398035.1 Alphaproteobacteria bacterium
GTGAGCTTGCCGGTCATGGGTGTCGCCGCGTCCTCCGCCGCGAGTTACTGGCGCGGCGCCTCCGGCATGCCCTCGAGCTGCCAGCTGCGGGCGAGCGCGCGCGCCTCCGCCTGCTCGGCCGCGCTCAACCAGCGCCCGGCCAGGTCGCGCGCCTCGGCGGCGCGGGCGTGCCCGGTCTCGGCGGCGATATGGTACCAGGCATAGGCGAGCTTCGGGTCGCGGACCACGCCGCGGCCCTCCAGATAAGCGCTCGCCAGCAGGGTCTGCGCGACCTCGTCGCCGCGCACCGCCGCCCGGTGGTACCAGCGCGCCGCCTCCGCGTCGCGGCCCTCGAGCGAGGCGAGGTGGCCGAGGCCGACCATCGCGCCGCGCTCGCCGTGGTCGGCGCGCGGGCGCCAGAACGCCGCCGCGGCGGCGAAGTCGCCGGCCGCGATCGCGTCCCAGCCGTCGTCGGCGTGGCCGCGGGCGAACGCCCCGCCGGCGACCACCACAAAGGCCGCAAACATCAGGGTCAAGGCAGCCCGCATCATCACCGGCTCAGACTATCCAAGCGGCTCAAGGCTGGCCAGCGCCCTCGCTCCGATGGCCGTTATGCTGTTAGCTGTCGCCATGGCACCGCCGCCGGAGCGCCGCCCGCACCCGCTCGACCGGCCGCTCGCGCGCGTCGCGGCACTCGGCGTGTTCGCCGCCATGCTGGCGCTGCTCGCAGTGATCCACCGCGACGACCTGTTCGGCGCGCCGACCGCCGCCACCGTCCCGGCCTCGCCCGCCGACCTTCCTTCGCCCGCCGAAGCGGGCTTCGCGAAGGCGGGGCAGGCCTACGCCGCCTGCCTCGCCGCCCGCCACGGGCAGATCGACGGCATGGCCGCCGACGGGGTCGTCACCGCCGGCCAGGCCGCACTGTTCAAGACCCGCGCCGAGGCGCTGTGCCGCGACCTGGCCAATAAGCGCTAGACTGTCCGCCTCAGTCCACGTCGTCGGCGGTGCGCGGCTTCGGCCGCGGCCGGCCGGCGAGCGGCGCCGGCGCCTCGAACTGGACCGCCACCCGGCAGTCCTCGCACATCCGGATGCGGTCGAGCGCCGCCGCATCGCCGGCGAACATCGCGTGCCCGGACAGCCGCTCGACGATCCGCTCGACGGTCGCGGCGACGCCGAACGGCTTGCCGCAGCGGATGCACGCGAACGGCTCCTCCTCGTTGAGCACCGCGGTCGCGCGCGCGGCCGAGGTGAAGTCGATGCGCGGCACCAGCGTGATCACCGACTCGGGGCAGGTCGCGCGGCACAGCCCGCATTGGATGCACGCGCTCTCCTGGAAGCCGAGCTGCGGCTTGTCCCGGTTGTCGCGCAGCGCCCCGGTCGGGCACGCGCCGACGCAGGCGAGGCAGAGCGTGCAGCCCTTTGTGTCGACCGCGACCGCGCCGAACGGCGCGCCGGGCGGCAGCGGCAGCCGGTCGACCGGCGCCGGCGCCGCGTCGTGCAGGTGGCCGAGGGCGAGCCACAGCCGCTCGCGCTTGGCGCCCATCGGCAGGAACGAGGCCGGCGCGATCGCCTCGGCGTCGGCGAGCGCCCACAGCCGCGCCTCGAGCACGGCCGGGTCGCGGTCGTCCAGCACCACGACTCGACCGGAGCCGTAACCGAGCCCACTGAGGATTGCCTCGGCGAGG
>DASWHU010000186.1:0-4253 GCA_036398035.1 Alphaproteobacteria bacterium
ATGGACGCTATGTCTCCAGCTTGAGCGCGGCGAGGAACGCTTCCTGCGGGATCTCGACGTTGCCGACCTGGCGCATCCGCTTCTTGCCGCGCTTCTGCTTCTCCAGCAGCTTGCGCTTGCGGGTGACGTCGCCGCCGTAGCACTTGGCGGTGACGTCCTTGCGTAGCGCGCTCACGGTTTCGCGGGCAATGATTCGCCCGCCGATCGCGGCTTGGATTGCGATCTTGAACAGCTGGCGCGGGATCAGCTCCTTGAGCCGCTCGCACAGCGCGCGCCCGCGCGCCTCGGCGCGCGCGCGATGGCTCATGAAGGCGAGGCTGTCGACGGGCTCGCCGTTGACCAGGATCGACACCTTGACCAGGTCGCCGTCGCGGTAGCCGTCGAGCTCGTAGTCGAAGCTGGCATAGCCGCGGCTCACCGACTTGAGCCGGTCGTAGAAGTCGAACACCACCTCGTTCAGCGGCAGGCGGTAGATCGCCATCGCCCGGCCGCCGACATAGGTGAGGTCGAGCTGCTGGCCGCGGCGGTCGGTGCACAGCCCGAGCACATTGCCGAGATAGGCGTCGGGCACCAGGATGGTGGCGCGGATCCACGGCTCCTCGATGCGCGCGATGCGCACCGCGTCGGGGAGGTCCGCGGGGTTGTGCAGCTCCAGCGTCTCGCCGTTGGTCAGGTGCACACGGTAGATCACGCTCGGCGCGGTGGTCACCAGGTCGAGGTCGAACTCGCGCTCGAGCCGCTCCTGGACGATCTCGAGATGGAGGAGGCCGAGGAATCCGCAGCGGAAGCCGAGGCCCAGCGCGGCCGAGGTCTCGGGCTCGTAGACGAAGCTCGCGTCATTGAGCCTGAGCTTCGCCAGGCTGTCGCGCAGCCGCTCGAAGTCGGCGTTGTCGGACGGGTACAGGCCGCAGAACACCACCGGCACGCTCGGCTTGAAGCCGGGCAGCGCCGCCTTCGTCGGGTGGCGGTCGTCGGTGACGGTATCGCCGACCTGGGTGTCGGCGACGGTCTTGATCGCGGCGGTAAGGAAGCCGACCTCGCCCGGGCCGAGCGTCTCGACCTCGATCCCCTTGGGCGTGAATACGCCGACCCGCTCGACCTGGTGGCGGATGCCGGTGGCCATGAAGCGCACCCGCTGGCCCTTGCGCAGGGTGCCGTCGTAGACCCGGACCAGCACGATGACGCCGAGATAGGAGTCGTACCAGCTATCGACCAGGAGCGCCTTCAGGGGCGCCTCGACCTCGCCCTTGGGCGCGGGCAGGCGCGCAACCAGCGCCTCGAGCACGGCCTCGATGTTCTGGCCGGTCTTGGCCGAGATCAGCACCGCGTTGGAGGCGTCGAGGCCGATCACTTCCTCGATCTGGCGCTTGACCTGCTCGGGCTCGGCCGCGGGCAGGTCGATCTTGTTGAGCACGACCACGATCTCGTGGTCCTGGTCGATCGCCTTGTAGACGTTGGCGAGGGTCTGCGCCTCCACTCCCTGGCTCGCGTCGACCACCAACAGCGAGCCCTCGCAGGCGGCGAGGCTGCGGCTGACCTCGTAGGCGAAGTCGACATGGCCCGGGGTGTCGATCAGGTTGAGGGTATAGGCGCGCCCGTCGCGCGCCCGGTAAGCGAGGCGCACGGTCTGGGCCTTGATGGTGATGCCGCGCTCGCGCTCGATCGCCAGCGTGTCGAGTACCTGGTCCGCCATCTCGCGTTGGCTGAGACCGCCGCAGCGCTCGATCAGCCGGTCGGCCAAGGTCGACTTGCCGTGGTCGATATGGGCGATGATCGCGAAGTTGCGGATGTGCGACAGGTCGGTCATGGCCGGGCGCGCGGGCGCAGGCGACCTCCGTCAGGTGCGCAACCGCCCGCCGGTCGCCTTCTCGACCTGGGCGACGATCGCATCCGAGACCGCCTGGATGTCGTCCTCGGTCAGCGTGCGCTGGGCGGGCTGCAGGGTGACCGCGACGGCGAGCGACTTGTGGCCGTCGGGCACGCCCTCGCCGGTATAGACGTCGAACAGCTCGACGGCAGTGAACGCGAGCCGGTGCGGCGGCCTGCCCGACAGCGCGCGCACCGCGCCGAGCACCTTGGCGGCGGCGACCGACTGCGCGACCACGAAGGCGAAGTCGCGGCTCACCGCCGGCAGGTCTGAGGGGGCGAAGGGCGGGCGGGCGCGGGTCGGGCGCGGCTTGGGCAGCGGCACGCCGGCGAGGTGGACCTCGAACGCGACCATTGGCGCCGGCGCGTCCATCTTCTTGAGCACGCGCGGGTGGACCTCGCCGAAGGTGGCGAGCGCGGTCTTGGGCCCGAGCCGGATCACGCCCGACCGCCCGGGGTGGTACCAGCCGGGCGCATCGACGGTGACCGTCATCTTGTCGGCCTCGAGCCCGAGCGCAGCGAGCACCGCCAGCGCATCGGCCTTGGCGTCGAAGGCATCGACCGGCCGCGCGTCGGCCAGCCAGTGGCGCGGGCCGGTGCGCCCCGTGCGGATGCCGCCGGCCATGGTCGCCTGCCCTTCGGGCGTGTCGTCCGCGTAGACCGGGCCGACCTCGAACAGTCCGCCGCCCGTGACCCCGCGGGCGGCGTTGCGCACCGCCGCCGCGATCAGGTTGGGGAGCGTCGAGGGGCGCATGTCGGTGAGCTCGCTCGAGATCGGGTTGGCGAGCTTGAGCTGCTGCGCGCCGCCGCCGAACAGCGCGGCGAGCGGCGCCGACAGGAACGACCAGGTGACGCACTCGTCGAGCCCGCGCGCAGCCAGCACCCGGCGCGCGTCGCGCACGCGCCGCTGGGCGGCGTCGAGCGCCGGGCGCGCAACCGCGGACTCGCGCGGCAGGGACACTGGCGGGATCGAATCGAACCCTTCGACTCTCAGCACCTCCTCGACGACATCGGCCTCGCCGTCGATATCGTTGCGCCACGACGGCACCCGCACCGAGACCTCCTCGCCGCGGTCGTCGGGGGCGAAGCCGAGCGCGTCGAGAATCCGGATGCTGTCGTCCTTGGGCAGGTCGAGCCCGCCGAGCGAATGCACGCGCGCCGGATGGAAGTCGAGCGTCCGGCCCCACGGCGGCTCGCCGCCGGCGACCACCAATTCGCTCGGCTCGCCGCCGCACAGCTCGACGATCATGCGCGTCGCGAGCTCGATGCCCGGCGCGGTGCCGGCGCGGTCGACGCCGCGCTCGAAGCGGTAGCGCGCGTCCGACTCGATGCCGAGCTTGCGCCCGGTCGCCGCGGTACGCACCGGGTCGAACCACGCCGCCTCGACGAATACGTTGGCGGTCTCGGCGGTGCACGCGGTGGCCTGGCCGCCGATCACCCCGCCGAGCGCGACCGGGCCGTCGTCGTCGGCGACCACGCACATCTCCGCATCGAGCTCGTAGCTGCGCTCGTCGAGCGCGGCCAGCCGCTCGCCGGCGCGCGCGAGGCGGACGTGGATCGATCCCGCCAGCGCATCGGCGTCGAACACGTGCAGCGGCCGCGCCCGGTCGAAGGTGACGAAGTTGGTGACGTCGACCAGCGCCGAGATCGGCCTCAGGCCCACCGCGCGCAGCCGTCGCTGCAGCCAGTCCGGGCTCGCACCGTTGCGCACGCCGCGCACCAGGCGGCCGATGAACAGCGGACAGGCCGAGGCGGCATCGGGCGCGAAATCGAGGCGCACCCCGATCGGGCTCGCGTAGGTTGCCTCCACCGGCGCGACCGGCGGGGTGGCGAGCCGGCCGAGGCCGGCGGCGGCGAGGTCGCGGGCGACGCCGAGCACGCCCAGGCAGTCGCCGCGGTCCGGCGTCACGGCGACGTCGAGCACCGGGTCGTCGAGGCCGAGCAGGGCGGCGAACGGCGTGCCCACTGGGGCGTCCTCGGGCAGCTCGATGATGCCCTCGTGCTCGTCGCTCAAGCCCATCTCGCGCTCGGAGCACAGCATGCCGTAGCCGGTCACCCCGCGGATCGCGCGCTTCTCGAGCACGAGCCCGGTCCCCGGCAGGCGCGCGCCGAGCGGCGCGAACACGCCCTTCATGCCGGCGCGCGCATTGGGCGCTCCGCAGACGACCTGCACGACGCCTTTACCGGTATCGACCATGCAGACCCTGAGCCGGTCGGCGTTGGGGTGCTGCTCGGCGCTGATGACCGAGGCGACCGTGAAGGGCGCGAATGTCTCCGAAGGGTCATCGACCTCCTCGACCTCGATGCCGATCATGGTGAGCTTGTCGACGATCTGGGCCAAGCTCGCCTCGGTGTCGAGATGGTCCTTCAGCCAGGACAGGGTGAAC
>DASWHU010000187.1:0-8542 GCA_036398035.1 Alphaproteobacteria bacterium
GCACCGCGGCGCCAGCGCCGCGACTCCGGCCAAGGCGGCGGCGGGACGCGACATCGTGTTCGTCTGCGTCGGCAACGATGACGACGTGCGCAGCGTCGTCTACGGCGACGACGGCGCGTTCGCCGGCATGAGGAAGGGCGCGATCCTGGTCGACCACACCACCGACTCGGCCAACCTCGCGCGCGAGCTTTCGGCGGCCGCGGCCGGGCGCGGCCTCGGCTTCCTCGATGCGCCGGTCTCGGGCGGCCAGGCCGGCGCCGAGAACGGCGCGCTGACGGTGATGGTCGGCGGCGAGCAGGCGACGTTCGACCGCGCGGCGCCGGTGATCGAGGCTTACGCCCGCGCGGTCACCCTGATGGGCCCGGCGGGCAGCGGCCAGCTGACCAAGATGGTCAACCAGATTTGCATCGCCGGCCTGGTCCAGGGGCTCGCCGAGGGCATGAACTTCGCGGCCAGGGCGGGGCTCGACACCGACAAGGTGGTCGACGTCATCTCGAAGGGCGCCGCGGGCTCGTGGCAGATGGAGAACCGGGCCCGGACCATGGCCGCCGATAAGTTCGATTTCGGGTTCGCAGTTAACTGGATGCGCAAGGACCTTGGAATTACCCTCGAGGAAGCTCAAGGCAACGGCGCGCGCTTGCCGGTCACCGCGCTGATCGACCAGTTCTACGCCCAGGTGCAGGCGCGCGGCGGCGGCCGCTGGGACACCTCGAGCCTGATCCACCTGCTCGCCCACGATTGAGCGGGGATCAGTCGCCGATCACCAGCGCGCGCCAGCCCGGCACCGAGATCAGCGCGGCGTAGCCGGCGTAGAGGACGAGCAAAGCCACGCCCTCGCGCCGGCTGACGACGCTTCCGGTCCAGGCCACCGCCATCAGCAACAGCGCCGCGCCGAGCATCACCCAGGCGTCGAAGCCGGCGATATCGGCCGGGATGGCGAGCTCGGTGAGCGCCGCGGTCAGGCCGAGGATGCCCAGGATGTTGAACAGGTTGCTGCCGAGGATGTTGCCGAGCGCGATGTCGGTGCGCCCGCGCAGGGCGGCAACGCCGGTGGCGGCGAGCTCCGGCAGCGACGTGCCGACCGCTATGATGGTGAGCCCGATCACGGTCTCGCTGACGCCGAGCGCGACGGCGAGCGCGACGCCGCCCTCGACCAGCCAGTGGGCACCGGCCAAAAGTCCGGCAAGGCCGACCGCGAACATGCCGAGCGCGAGCGGGATGCGCGACGGCGCCGGCTCCATCAGCGCGGTCTCGGCCGCGTGCAGCTCGCCCGCGGGATCGCGGGCGCGATGCTCGCGCCATATGCTGTAGGCGATGAACCCGGCGAGCAAGGCGACGAACCCGGCGCCGACCGGCCGGGTGAGCGCGCCGTACAGGCACACGGCGACGAACAGCAGGCTCGCCGCGACCATCGCCGAGCCGTCGCGGATCACCGCCGCGCGCGGCGCGGCGATCGGCGCCAGCACTGCGCCGACGCCGAGAATCAGGAGCACGTTGGCGATGTTGCTACCGACCACGTTGCCGACCGCGATGCCGGGCGAGCCGAGCCGCGCGGCCTCGAGGCTGGTGAGCAGCTCCGGTGTCGAGGTGCCGAAGCCGACCAGGGTGAGGCCGATCAGCGCCTGCGACATCCTGAGCCGGGTGGCGAGCGCGACCGCGCCGCGCAGCATCACCTCGGCGCCGGCGAGCAGCGCGAGCAGGCCGCCGGCGATCAACAGCGGGGTCATCGGTCCTCTTCGGCCTTTGCCCGGGTCCACAGCCGGTCGAGCTCGGCGAGCGTGCAGTCCTCGGCGCGCTTGCCGGCGGCGGCGAGCAGCGCCTCGATGCGCCGGAAGCGGCGCTCGAACTTGTCGTTGGCGCCCCTAAGCGCGCTCTCGGGATCGACGCCGGCGTGGCGGGCGAGGTTGGCGCAGGCGAACAGCACGTCACCGACCTCGTCGGCCAGGCGTGCCCGCGCGGCCTCGGCGTCGGCGACGCGGTCGAACTCTGCCTCGACCTCGTCGATCTCCTCGCGCACCTTGGCCAGCACCGGGCGCACCTCGGGCCAGTCGAAGCCGACCCGGGCGGCGCGCCGTTGCAGCTTGGCGGCACGGGCGAGGGCGGGCAGCGCGCGGGCAACGCCGTCGAGCGCGCTGGGCGGTCGCCCGGCCTCGGCGCGCGCGGCGCGCTCCTCGGCCTTCAGCGCCTCCCAGCTATCGGTCTGCTGCTCGGCGGTCGAGATGGTCGCGTCGGCGAACACGTGCGGGTGGCGCCTGAGCATCTTGTTGGCGATGCCGCGGGCGACGTCGTCGAAGGTGAAGGCGCCGGCCTCGCGCGCCATCTGGGCGTAGAACACCACCTGGAACAGCAGGTCGCCGAGCTCGTCGGCAAGCCCCGGCATGTCGTCCCGGGCGATCGCCTCGGCGACCTCGTAGGCTTCCTCGATGGTGTGCGGGACGATGGTCGCGAAACTCTGCGCAAGGTCCCACGGGCAGCCGGACTCCGGGTCGCGCAAGCGCGCCATGATGTCGAGCAGCCGATCGATCGCGCTCATCAACAGCCTCTCGTATGGCTGGTGCCTGGCGAGGCGGGACGCTGCTGGGCCACGCTTGAGTTGAGGATCGGCATAAGGAAAAGTCGCATAAGGTATATTATGGGAAATAATATCGTCATCGAAGCCGTTGATCCGGCTCGGCTTCCCGCGCCACGCGCCGGCCGCCGGCCCCAAATCGGCGACGCGTCGGTATCGTCATCGGTTGGCGAGCAGCCAGCGCCCTTCGCGCACCGCAAGCCCGAGCGCGACCATCAGCGCGACACAGATCAGCACCAGCAGCGCCGCGCGCGATGCCCCGAGGGCTTCGCCGAACGCGATGTAGACGCCGACGCGCACCGCGCCCCACACCAACCCGCCCGCGACCAATAGCGCGGCGGTGGTCTGCACCGCGCGCCGGTGGTCCCAGCCGATGACCGCGCCGATCACCCACAGCACCGGATCGACCAGTGCCCCGGACAGCATTGCCATGACCAAGGCCCCGTCGGCAGCCATCGGCCCTATTCCGAGGCGGTCATGCGGCAAGCGCGGGCCGCGCCTTGGCGAACAGCTTGAAGAAGTTGCGGCTGGTCTGGGCGGCAAGCGCGTCGAAATCGACCCCCAGCAGCCCGGCGAGATAGCGCGCGGTCTCGGCGACGAAGGCGGGCTCGTTGCGCTTGCCCCGCCGCGGCACCGGGGCAAGGTACGGCGCGTCGGTCTCGACCAGCAGGTGGTCGAGCGGCAGGTCGCGCACGATCGCGCGCAAGGCCTCGGCCTTGGCGAAGGTGACGATCCCCGATAGCGACACCATCATGCCGAGTTCGATCGCTTTTTCCGCCACTTCGCGCCCGGCGCTGAAGCAATGGATCAGGCCGGGAAACGCGCCCTTGGCCATTTCGTCCGCGAGCACGGCGATGGTGTCCGCATCGGCGTCGCGGGTATGGACGATGACCGGCAGGCCGGTGACGCGCGCCGCCTCGATATGGATGCGGAAGCTCCGCTCCTGCGCCGCGCGCGGGCTGTGCTGGTAGTAATAATCTAGGCCGGTCTCGCCGATGCCGATCACCTTGGCGTGGCGGGTGCGCCCGACCAGGTCGTCGACGCCGTCAGGCGCCTCCTCGGCCGCATTGTGCGGATGGACGCCGACCGAGCAGTAGAGGTCGTCGAACCGCTCGGTGAGCGCGCGCACGTCGTCGAACTTGCTCAAGCGCGTGCAGATGGTCTGTATCGTCACCACCCCGGCGGCGCGCGCGCGCCCGATGACTCCCTCCAGGTCGTCCTGGAAGTCGGGGAAGTCGAGGTGGCAATGGCTGTCGACCAGCATCACGACGCGGCCTCGGCGGTCTCGCCGCGGCGCGGGAACACCCCTTCCGGCGCCGGCAGCGCCGCCCCTTGGGCGAGCGCATGTCGCGGCCCGAGATGGCTGAAGTCGCGTGCTCCCGGCGGCACCGCGAGCTGGTCGAGCAGCCGCGCGGAGGCATCGGGCATGAACGGCTGGGTCAGGATGGCGAGGTGGCGCAGGCACTCGGCGACCGCGTACAGCACCGTGCCCATGCGCGCCGGGTCGTCCTTGCGCAGCACCCACGGCGCCTGGCGGTCGACATAGCCGTTGGCCGCCCGCACCACCGCCCAGATCGCGTCCAGCGCCTCGTGCGGCGCCTGGCGCTCCATCAGCGGCCGCAGGACCTCGACCAGCCGCGAGGCGGCATCGAGCAACGCGCGGTCGTCGTCGGTGAACGGCCCGGCCTCGGGCACCGCCGCGCCGCAATGGCGGTGGACCATGGCCAGCGCCCGCTGCGCCAGGTTGCCGTAGTCGTTGGCCAGGTCGCCGTTGGTGCGGTGGACCAGCGCCGCGTGCGAGAAGTCGCCGTCGTTGCCGAACGGCACCTCGCGCAGCAGGAAGTAGCGGACCTGGTCGAGGCCATAGGTCTCGACCAGACCGAACGGATCGACCACGTTGCCGAGGCTCTTCGACATCTTCTGGCCCTCGACCGTCCACCAGCCGTGGGCGAACACGCGCCTGGGCGGCGCGACGCCCGCGGCCATCAGGAATGCCGGCCAGTAGACCGCGTGGAAGCGAAGGATGTCCTTGCCGACGACATGGACGTCGGCCGGCCAGAAGGTGCGGAACGGCTCGCTGTCGGTGTCGGGATAGCCGACCGCGGTCAGGTAGTTGGTCAGCGCATCGAGCCAGACGTAGATGATGTGCGCGTCGTCGCCCGGCACCGGCACGCCCCACTTGAAGCTGGTGCGCGACACCGACAGGTCCTGGAGCCCGCCGCGGATGAAGCTCAGCACCTCGTTGCGCCGGCCGGCGGGAAGGATCGCGTCGGGATCGCGCCGGTAGTGATCGAGCAGCGGCTGCTGCCAGCGCGACAGGCGGAAGAAGTAGCTCGGCTCCTCGACCCATTCGACCGGCGCTCCCGACGGCGCCAGCTTGCCGCCGCCCGGTGCGTCGACCAGCTCGCTCTCGGCGAAATAGGCCTCGTCGCGCACCGAGTACCAGCCGGCATAGGTATCGAGGTAGATGTCGCCGGCGTCCACCAGCGCCCGCCAGATCGCCTGGCTGGCGCGGGCGTGGCGCGGCTCGGTGGTGCGGATGAAGTCGTCGTTGGAGATGCCGAGCGCGGCGGTCAGCGCGCGGAAGCGCCCGGACACCCGGTCGGTGAACGCCTGCGGCGCCTCGCCCGCCGATGCCGCCGACTTCTCGACCTTCTGGCCGTGCTCGTCGGTGCCGGTGAGAAACATCACCCGCCGTCCGTCCAGGCGCGCGAACCGCGCCAGCACGTCGCAGGCGATGGTGGTGTAGGCGTGGCCAAGATGGGGCACGTCGTTAACGTAGTAGATCGGCGTGGTGACGTAGAAGGCCGTGGCGCCCGGCATCCCGATAAGCTCCTGGGCTCAGATCAGAGAAGAGTCACGCGCGCACGGCGCGCTCGAGCGCGGCGAAGATGCTCAGCACCACCTGCTTGCGGTCGAGATTGACCCAGTGGGTCCGCGCGGCGAGATCGACGACCTTTTCCCACAGCTCCACCCATTGATCAAGGCCGCGCGCGGCAAGCAGGCGGCGCGCCGCCTCGCCCTCGCCCGCCACCAGCGGCTCCGGCGCGGCGCCGCGCGCGCCGGCGGCGACCAGGCGGGCGAGCCAGCCGGCGAGCAGCGCCATGGCGGTGGCGAACGCGTCCTCGCCGCCGCGTCGCGCCAGGCGGTCGCCGAAGCCGTGCAGCCGGCGCGCGTCGATCCCGGGCGCGCTCGCGATCAGCCCGACCAGATCGCGGTATAGCGCCAGCCCGTCGCTATCGGCCAGGGCCAGCGCGCGGCCCGGGCAGCCCTCGGCGAGGCGCGCAAGCTGCCCTGCGGCGTCGGGGGCGAGCGCCGGCCGCCACCGGCGCAGCAGCTCGGCGACCGCATCGGCGGCCAGCGGCGCCAAGGTCAGCATCCGGCAGCGGCTGCGCAAGGTGCGCGGCACCCGCCCCGGCACGTGGCAGACGAGCAGCACCAGCGCCCGCCGCGGCGGCTCCTCAACCAGCTTGAGCACCGCGTTGACCGCGTTGCGGTTCATCTCGTCGGCGGCGTCGATCACCGCCACCCGCCAGCCGCCCTCGGCCGGGGTCAGGGCCAGGAACTCGGCCAGCCGGCGGGCGTCGGCGACGACCACCTCGCTGCGCTCGCGGCCCTTCGAGTCGACGCCGCGCTCGATGGTCAGCAGGTCCCGATGGCCGCCCGAGGCAACGCGCCGGAACACCGGATGGTCGGCATCGAGCGCAAGCCCCGCCTCGCCGCCGCCGACCAAGTCCGCCTGGACCGCGCCGCCGGCGAGCACATAGCGGGCGAAACGATAGGCGAGCGTCGCCTTGCCGACTCCGCGCGGCCCGGCGATCAGCCAGGCGTGCGCCAGCCGCCCCGACTCGAACCCGCGCCTGAGCGTCGCCTCGGCGGCGGCGTGGCCGACCAGGTCGGGATTGGCGCGCGGCGCCGGCGGCAGGTCGAGGTCAGTGTCCGCCATCGGGTACCTCAATGCCGAGCCGGTCGCGGACGACCGCGAACGCCTGCCGGGCGACCGCGTCCTCGGGCAGGCTGGCGTCGATCATCACGCAGCGGTCGGGCGCGCGCCGCGCGATGTCGAGGAACGCCTTGCGCAGGCGCTCGTGGAAAGCGTTGTCCATGCGCTCGTAGCGCTGGGGGGGGCCGGCGCGGGCCGCCGCGCGCGCCAGCCCGACGGCGACCGGCACGTCCAGGATCAGGGTCAGGTCGGGCGCGAAGTCGCCGACCGCGACCCGGTACAGCGCCTCGACCGTCTCGCGTCCCACGCCCATGGCGCAGCCTTGGTAAGCCATGGTCGAATCGGCGAACCGGTCGCACACCACCCATTTGCCCGCCGCGAGCGCCGGCCACACGGTCCTGATCAGGTGCTCACGCCGGGCAGCGAAATGGAGCAGCGCCTCGGCGGTCGGGTCCCAGCGGTCGAGGGCGCCGTCGACCAGCAGCGCCCGGATCGCCTCGGCACCCGGCGCGCCGCCGGGCTCGCGGGTGGTGATCGCCTCGATCCCCGCCCGCGCGAGACTCCGGGCGAGATGCGCGCACTGGGTCGACTTGCCGGCCCCCTCGCCGCCCTCGACGGTGACCAGCCTGCCCCGGGTCACGACGTGGGCGGGCCGAAAACCAGGTAGCGGAGCGCCGACAACAGCCGCGCGACCACGCCGAGTTGGCCGACGTCGGCGCCCGCGACCAGCGGCACCTGCACCGGTTGGGCCTCGGGTGCGGTGACGGTAAGCGTGGCCAGGCGCGTGCCGGCGACGATCGGCGCCGGCACCGGCGCATCGGCGACCACCGCGACGCGCATGTCGTCGCGGCTGTCGCGCCTGAGGGTGACGACCAGCGGGTCCACGATCACCAGCGGCACCCGCGCCTCCTCGCCCAGCCACACCGGCGCCTCGGCGACCGTCTCGCCGGCCTTGAACAGGGCGTAATTCCTGGTGTCGCGGAAGCCCCAGTTGAGAATCCGCTCGGCCTCGGCCGAACGGTCGCTCACCGAACCGAGCCCGGTGATGACCAGGATCAGGCGGCGGCCCTCGCGCTCGGCGGTCGCGGTCAGGCTGTAGCCAGCGTCCTCGGTGTGGCCGGTCTTCATGCCGTCCGCGCCGAGCCCCTCCTTGTACAGGAGCGGGTTGCGGTTGCCCTGCTTGATGCCGTTGTACGTGAACTCGGTCTCGGCGAAAAAGTGGAAGTAATCGGGGAAGTCCCGGATCAAGCGCTCGGTGAGGTGGGCGAGGTCGCGCGGGCTCATGTAATGGCCGGGATCGGGCCAGCCGTAAGAGTTGGTGAACGCGCTGTTGGTCAGCCCGATCTCGCGCGCGCGCTCGGTCATCTTTTGCGCGAACGCCTGTTCGCTGCCGGCCAGCGCCTCGGCGACCACGACGCAGGCGTCGTTGCCCGACTGGACGATGATGCCTTGCAGCAGGTCGCCGACGGTGACGTTGGTGTCGACCTTGACAAACATTTTCGAGCCGCCGGTCCGCCACGCCTTCTCGCTCACCGGCAGGGGGTCGTCGAGCGTCAGCGTTCCCGCCTTGAGCCGCTCGAACACCATGTAGATGGTCATCAGCTTGCTCATCGAGGCGGGCGGCGCCGGGGTGTCTGCGTTCTTGTCGAGCAGCACCGCGCCGGTGTCGAAATCGATCAGGATCGCCTCGCGCGCCGCGGTGTCGAATGCCTGTGCGGGCCATGCCAGCAGCAACAGAGGGAGCAGCGCAAGCCACGCCTGCCCGCGCGAGGCCCGGCACCGCGTTTTGGGGACGGTGTGGATCATGGTCGACTCTTACCACCTGCCGCGGGCGCCGAACAACGCCGGGCGGGCCGACGAGCTGCGCGCTACTCGGCCTCGGCGACCAGCCGCGCGCCGGGATGGCCGGCGGCGACCACCCGGTGGAGCAGGGACTGGGCGGTCTCCGGCGCGTAGATCGGGCCGAGACGGACCCGATACAGGATCTGCCGGCCCGTCTCGACCGCGATGACCCGGGTCGGCCCGAACGA
>DASWHU010000188.1:0-4312 GCA_036398035.1 Alphaproteobacteria bacterium
GGCCGCCGCCATCAGCCGCGGGCCGGCCAGGGTGGCGAGGAGCGCGAGCGCGAACAGGTTGCCGGTCGCGGGATCGAGCGCCGCCAGCAGTTCGCGCATCGGCGCGCCGCCGATCAGCCCGAAGACGCCGACCTCGAAGGCAAGCGCGAGCCCCGCCCACAGCGCGCCGAGCCGCCACAGCTCGCCGGGCGTGCGCGGCGCGCGCACCAGCGCGAGGAACACGGCCGAAGCGCCCAGCACCAGCGCCACGAACAGGACTCCCGACAGCGGCAGCGCGGCGCGCGCGCCGAGCGCCGGCGCGAGCAGCGTCTCGCGCAGCACGCCGTTGGCCGCCGCGAGCGCCGGCAGCACCGGCCAGAACGCGAGCCCGCGCAGCAGGAACCCCCGATCGACGCTCACCCGGTGACCGGGGTGGCGTGCCAGCCGGCCTCGCGCTTGGACCAGTAGAGCTCGTCGAGGCGCGTGGTGATCGCCCCCGGCCGGCCGCCGGCGACCGGGGCGCCGTCGATGCGCGTGACCGGGATGACGCCGCCGGCGGAGGACGACAGGAACACCTCGTCGGCCTTGGCCAGCGCCGCGCGCGAGACGGCCGCGAGCCGGCACGGGAGTTGGATTTCCTCGCACAGCTCGAACAGGGTCCGTCGGGTCATGCCGTCGAGCACGCCCTGCTCCGGCGTCGCGAGCTTTCCCCCCTGCACGGCGAAGATGTTGAAGCCCGGGCCTTCGGCCACGTTGCCGTCGCGGTCGCTTAGCACCACCGTGTCGGCGCCGGCGTCGTAGGCCTCGAACAGCCCCATCTCGAAGTCGAGCCAGTGATAGTGCTTGACGGTCGGATCGACCGACTCGGGCGGGATGCGCCAGCGCTCGCTCACGTGCAGGTTAAGCCCGCGCCGCTTGGCCTCAGGCGTCGCGATCCAGACATAGGGGATGCAGAAGGCGTAGAACGCGTTCCGGCACGTCCGCGGGTCGCGGCGGCCGAGCGGCGCACGCCCGCGGGTCATGATCATCTGCACGTAGGCCTCGCTGAAGCCGGCGCGGCGCGCGCACTCGACCACGATTTCGCGGCGTTCCGCCGCGTCGTAAGGGCCGGTCATGCGCAGCTTGGCGATGTTGCGGTCGAAGCGCGCGAGGTGGTCGTCGAGGCGGAAGAAGCTCCCTTTCCACACCGTGATCGTGTCCTGGTTGGCATCGCCGCGCAGGAAACCCCAGTCGAGCAGCGGAATCCGCGCCTCGGCCACCGCCACCCAGTCGCCGTCGACGAACGCCACGCCCCGGCCCGGCTCCGTTGCCATGAGTCCCCTCCCTATCGGCCCGTGTGGGCGATCTTCGGCCACGGCGTGCGCCTTGTCACGCGCGCCGGCCCAGGATTAAGTGGGGCGGCTTGGCCTGAGGGGACACGACATGGCCCGCGACCGCGACCCGATCACCTTCGAGCTGTTCAAGAACGCGCTGTTCGCGATCGCCGACGAGATGGCGCTGACCATCTGCCGGACCACCTATTCGGGGGTCTTGCGAGACAACATGGACTTCTCGACCGCGATCGCCGACGCGGACGGGCGCCTGGTCGCGCAAGGCCTGACGCTTCCCGGCCATCTCGGCTCGATCCCGACCGCGCTTGCCGTGGTGGTCGAGCGCTTCAAGGGCGACATCGACCCGGGCGATGCCTTCATCATGAACGACCCGTTCGACGGCGGCATGCACCTGCCCGACATCTTCATCTTCAAGCCGATCTTCGCCGGCGCGCGGCGCATCGCCTTCGCCGCCACGATCTGCCACCACGGCGACGTCGGCGGCCGGGTGCCGGGCTCGAACGCGTCCGACTCGACCGAGATCTTCCAGGAGGGCCTGCGGATACCGCCGTTGAAGATGTACGCGGCGGGCCAGCGCAACGACACGCTCTCGGCGCTGATCGAGAAGAACGTGCGCATCCCGGTGCAGGTGCTGGGCGATTTGCGCGCCCAGCTCGCCGCCTGCCACATCGCCGAGCGCGAGCTGCTCGACCTGATCGCGCGCCACGGCATCGAGGCGAGCGAACGCTACATGGCCGAGGTGATCGACTACGCCGAGCGGCTCGCGCGCGCCGCCGTGCGCGAGCTACCCGACGGCGCCTGGAGCTTCGAGGACTGGATCGACGACGACGGCATCGAGGTGGACACGCCGATCCGCCTGTTCTGCACCGTGCGCAAGCAGGGCGAGCGCATGTCGGTCGACTGGACCGGCACGGCGGCGCAGGTCAAGGGCGCGATCAACAACACGCTGTCCTACACCAAGGCCGCGTCCTACACCGCGGTGCGGGCGATCCTGCCCGGCGACATCCCCAACAACGACGGCGTGTTCCGGGCGATCGAGGTGACCGCGCCCGAAGGCACCATCGCCAACGCGGTGCTGCCGGCGGCGTGCGCGGCGCGCGGGCTGACCGGCTTCCGCATGGTCGACTGCTGCCTCGGCGCGCTCGCCATGATGGTGCCCGAGCGGGTGTGCGCGGCCTCGGACGGCGGCAACACCGGGGTCACCATCGGCGGCTGGCGCAAGGACCGCACGCCGTTCATCTTCGTCGACTTCGCCTGCGGCACCTGGGGCGGCCGCCCGTGGGCCGACGGCCTGCAAGGCAACTCCAACATGTTCGCCAACATGGCCTCGCAGTCGGTCGAGGTGATCGAGGCCGAGCAGCCGATCCAGATCCTCGCCTACGAGCTGCTCCCCGACCGCGCCGGTCCCGGCAAGTTCCGCGGCGGCGCGCCCTACCGGCGCGACTACCGCTTCCTCGAGCACGAGGCGGTGTTGCAGGTGCGCGCCGACCGCCACAAGGTCCGCCCCTACGGCCTCTATGGCGGCCGGCCCGGGCGGCCGAGCGCCAACTACCTCGAGCGGGGCGGCGAAGCCCGGCCGGCGCCGTCGAAGCTCACCGTCACCATCACCCGCGGCGACGTGTTCCGCCACGAGCTCGCCGGCGGCGGCGGCTGGGGCGACCCGTTGGAGCGCGAGCCGGCGCGCGTGCTCTGTGACGTGCGCAACGGCTATGTCAGCGCAGGCTCCGCGCGCGCCGACTACGGCGTCGTCGTCGACACCGCGAGCTGGGCGGTCGACGAGGCCGCGAGCACACGCCTGCGCGCCGAGCTGCGCGCCGCGCGCGGCAACGCGCCGCTGCCCGCGGTGAGCTGGACGGACGATCCGCACGGCGGCAGCCCCGGCGGCGACAGCCGCGCATGACCGGCTGGCGCCTCGGCGTCGACATCGGCGGCACCTTCACCGACATCGTCTGCATCGACCAGTCGGGGCGGGTGCTGACCAAGAAGGTCTCCTCCAGCGTCGGCGACTACGCGCGCGCGATCCTGGACGGGCTCGCCGAGCTGTGCGCCGAGAGCGACCTTGCGCCGGGCACGGTGGCCGAAGTAGTGCATGGCACCACTGTCGGCTCGAACGCGATCCTCGAGCGGAAGGGCGCGCGCACGGGCCTGATCACCACCAAGGGCTTCCGCGACGTGCTCGAGATTCGCAACCTGCGCATGCCCCGGCTCTACGACCTGCACTGGGACAAGCCGCCGCCGCTGGTGCCGCGCTACCTGCGCCTCGAGGTGGCGGAGCGCGTGAATGCCCGCGGCGAGGTCGAGACGCCGCTTGCGCGCGCCGACGCCGAGGCCGCGGTCGACCGGCTGGTCGCCGAGGGCGTCGAGGTGATCGCCGTATGCCTGCTCAACTGCTTCGCGAATGCGGCGCACGAGCGCCTGATCGGCGCGGTGATCGAGGAGCGCGCGCCGCGCCTCGCCTTTTGCCTGTCGTCTGACGTGCTGCCGCAGATCAAGGAGTACGAGCGCACCTCGACCACGGTGATCAACGCCTATGTGCTGCCGGTGATCCGCGGCTATCTGGCCGAGCTGCGCGCGCGCCTCGCCGGCGCCGGCGTCTCCGCGCCGTTTTTGCTGATGCAGTCGAACGGCGGGCTGATGAGCGATGCGGCGGCGGGCGCGCGCCCGTGCATGATCATCGAGTCCGGCCCCGCCGGCGGGGTGGTCGGCGCGCTGGCGCTCGCGCGAAGGCTGGGGCTCGACGACGTCATCACCTTCGACATGGGCGGCACCACCGCCAAGGCCTCCCTCATAGAGGGTGGGCGCGCCACGCGGAGCCAGGAGTACTCGGTCGGCGGCGGCATCATGATCGGCTCGCGCCTCATGACCGGCGCCGGGTATCTCTTGAAGACGCCGGCGATCGACCTCGCCGAGGTCGGCGCGGGCGGCGGCTCGCTGGTGTGGATCGATCCGGGCGGCTCGCTGCAGGTCGGGCCCGAAAGCGCGGGCGCCGACCCCGGGCCGGT
>DASWHU010000189.1:0-1532 GCA_036398035.1 Alphaproteobacteria bacterium
TCGATCTCGGCCGACCAGCCCACCACGCTGCCGGCGTCGAGGGTCAGCTCGACGATGCGCTGGCTGTCGGGCGGTTCCGCGTCGGAGCCCATGCGCCCGGGATCAATCGCCCCCGTCCAGGCGGACCGAGACCGAGCGCGCGTGCGCATCGAGCCCCTCGGCGCCGGCCAGCGTCACCGCCGCCGGCCCGAGCGCGGCGAGGCTTGCCGAGTCGCAGCGCAGCAGGCTCGTGCGCTTGACGAAGTCGAGCACCGACAGGCCCGACGAGAAGCGGGCGCTGCGCGCTGTCGGCAGCACGTGGTTGGGCCCGCCGACATAGTCGCCGATCGCCTCGGGCGTGAGCCGGCCGAGGAAGATCGCGCCGGCATGGGTGACGCGGGCGGCGAGCGCGTCGGCTTCGGCGAGCGCGAGCTGGAGGTGCTCGGGCGCGACGCGGTCGATCAGTGCCGGCGCCTCGGCGAGCAAGTCGCCGACCACCACGATCACGCCGTGGTCGCGCCAGCTCGCCGCCGCGATTTCGGCCCGCGGCAGGGTCGCGAGCTCGCGCTCGACCGCTTGCGCGACCGCATCGGCGAACCCGCCGTCGTCGGTGATCAGGATCGACTGGGCGGCGGTGTCGTGCTCGGCCTGGGCCAGCAGGTCGAGGGCGATCCAGCGCGCATCGTTGCCGGCGTCGGCGACCACCAGCACCTCGGACGGGCCGGCGATCAGGTCGATCCCGACCACGCCGAACACCTGGCGCTTGGCGGCGGCGACGTAGGCGTTGCCGGGGCCGACCACCTTATCGACGCGGGCGATGCTCTCGGTGCCGAAGGCCAGCGCCGCGATCGCCTGGGCGCCGCCGACGCGATAGACCTCAGCGACGCCGGCGGTGGCGGCGGCGGCGAGCACCAGCGGGTTGTGCGCGCCGTCGGGAGTCGGCGTGGTCATGACCACGCGCTTGACGCCGGCAACGCGCGCCGGGATCGCGTTCATCAGCACCGTGCTCGGATAGGCCGCGGTGCCGCCCGGCACGTACAGGCCGGCCGAGTCGACCGGGCGCCAGCGCACGCCGAGCTCGACCCCGGCGTCGTCGCGGTACATCTCGTCCTGCGGCAGCTGGCGGCGATGGTAGGCCTCGATGCGCGCCGCCGCCTGGTCGAGCGCGGCCAGCACCTCGGCGCTGCACGCCGCGCGCGCGGCGTCGATCTCGGCGGCGGTGAACCGCAGCTTGGCTGCATCGAGCCGGATGCGGTCGAAGCGCTCGGTATAGTCGATCAGCGCCGCATCGCCCCGCCGGCGCACCTCGGCGATGATCGCGGCGACCGCCTCGCCGACCTCGGGCGTGCTCTCGCGCTTGGTGCCGAGCAGCTCGGCGAAGGCGCGCGCGAAGCCCGGCGCGCCGCTGTCAAGCCGCCGCGCCATGCACCACCTCGCGCAGCCGGTCGAGCCAGCGGCCGAGGTCCCCCGGGCGGGTCTTCCAGGCGGTCCGGTTGACGATCAGGCGCGCCGAGACGTCGGCGATCTTCTCGACCTCGACCAGGCCGTTGGCC
>DASWHU010000190.1:0-5931 GCA_036398035.1 Alphaproteobacteria bacterium
GCGCGCGCGGTCGGCATGCCGGCGCGGCTCGGCTATGGCGACGTGCGCAACCACCTGGCGACCGCCAAGCTGCTCGAGACCATGGGCACCGACCTGTTCGTCTGGCACGGCTATGTCGAGCTTTGGATCGACGGCCGCTGGGTCAAGGCGACGCCGGCGTTCAATCGCGAGCTGTGCGCGCGCTTCGGGGTGAGGTCCTTGGAGTTCGACGGCCGCAGCGACTCGCTGTTCCACCCGTTCGACGTGACCGGGCGCAAGCACATGGAGTATGTCCGCCAGCACGGCCACTTCACCGACCTGCCTTACGACCGGATCATGGCCGCGTGGCGGGAGCACTACCCGCAGGCTGCGGTGGCAAGCGGATTCGCCGCGGGCGGCGACTTCGCGGCCGACGCCGCGGCCGAGCGGACCGGGGCCGGCGCGGCCTGACGGCGGCCATGCCCGCGGCGCGGCTTGCCGTCCTCGCCGGCGCCCTGGTCGCGCTGACCTGGGCCGCGCCGGGCGCCGAGGCGGCGCCGCGGGTGCTGCGGGCGACCA
Organism: Alphaproteobacteria bacterium; assembly: GCA_036398035.1. Taxonomy (GTDB): domain Bacteria; phylum Pseudomonadota; class Alphaproteobacteria; order UBA7887; family UBA7887; genus DASWHU01. The sequence goes on from DASWHU010000190.1 coordinate 538, forward strand.
TCCAGCTGCCGCTGACCTCGCCCTTGGGCGCCAACCTGGTCGCGTTCAAGGAGCGGGTCGAGGCGGCGAGCGCCGGCGCGATCAAGGTCGAGCTCTACCCCAGCGCCCAGCTGTTCACCGACCGCGAGGTGCCGGCCGCGGTCGCCTCGGGCCAGATCGAGATGGGTGTCGCCTCGCTCGCCCGCTTCGCCGGCACCATCCCGGCGGTCGACATCTTCAACGTGCCGTTCCTGCTCAACACCGAGGCGCTGGTGCGTGCGGCGACCGAGCCGGGCTCGCCGGTGCGCGACCCGCTCGATCAGGCGATGACCGCGATCGGCGCCCGCCCGCTGTGGTGGCAGCCGTACGGGCTGTCGGTGATGATGCTGCGCGGGACCGAGCCGCCGCGCCTGCCCGCGGACCTCAAGGGGCTCAAGATCCGCACCTACGGCAAGGCGCTGGAGGGGTTTGTCAATGCGCTCGGCGCCGCCGCCACCAACGTCTCGGGCGAGCGCCAGTACCTGGCCTACGAGCGCGGCATGGTGGACGGCGGCATGACCGGCCTGTTCAGCGTCAAGGAGCGCAAGATCTACCAGGTGCTGCACTCGCTGACCTTCACCAACCACTCGGACATCGAGTTCGTGGTGGTGATCAACGAGCGCCTGTGGCAGCAGCTCGACGACGGCGAGCGGGAGCTTCTGAGCCAGGCCGCGCGCGCGGTCGAGGTCGAGCTGCGCGACGACTTCGCGGCGCTCGAGGCCGAGGCGCTGGAGGAGGCGATCGCGGGCGGCATGGCCGTCCACCGGCTGAGCGAGGACGAGCTCGCCGCCTGGCGCAGGGCGACTGCGCCGCTCGAGCAGGCCTATCTCGACGAGGCCGGGCCGCTCGGCGTCGAGCTGGTGGCGGCGGCGCGCCAACTCAGGGCCGAGCTCGGCGCCGACGACTGAGAGGCTGTGAAGAAATCACCGGCGGGTCCCGTCATCGTCGTTCCCGCGAAAGAGCGGCGAGGGGAGGCTCAAGCGGCGTCGGCGACCACCACCCGGTCGCGGCCGCGCTCCTTGGCCGCATACAGCGCGCGGTCGGCGCGCTTGAGGAACTTGTCGATGTCGTTGTCGGACTTGGCCAGCTGGGCGACGCCGATGCTGACCGTGAAGGTGAACCGCTGGCCGCTGTTCGCGATCTCGATCTCGGCGGTGCGCCGGCGCAGGCGCTCGGCCAGCTTGCGCGCCCCGGACAGCTTGGTCTCGGGCAGGATGACCGCGAACTCCTCGCCGCCGATCCGCCCGAAGATGTCGTTCTCGCGCAGGATCTCCTTGCAGGCGGCGGTGAAGCGCCGGAGCGCCTCGTCGCCCGCCGCATGACCGTAGCGGTCGTTGACCACCTTGAAGTGGTCGATGTCGAGCATCAACAGCGTGCAGACGCGGCCATAGCGCCGGGCGCGGGTGACCTCGGCGGTGCCCTTGGCCAGGAAGTCGCGCCGGTTGAGCGCCCCGGTCAGCGGGTCGATGGTGGCGTCGCGGCGCAGCAGCACCTCCTGGGTCAGGTCGTGGACGACGCCGATGAAGAAGCGCCGGCCGTCGACCTCGGCCTCGCCGATCGAGATCGACACCGGGAACACGGTGCCGTCGTGGCGCTGCGCCTCGACCTCGCGCTGGCGGCCGATGATGTTCGGCTCGCCGGTGGTGCGGTAGCTGTCGACGTACTCGCGGTGCTTGCGCCGGTGCGGCTCCGCGACCAGCAGGCTCACGTCCCGGCCGAGCACGTCCTCGGCACGGTAGCCGAACAGCCGCTCGCAGGCCGGATTGAACACCTGGACGATGCCGCGGTCGTCGGTGATCACCAGCCCGTCGAGCATGGTGTTCAAGACCGCGCGCAGATGGCCCTGATCGGCGAACTGCTGTGATTCGGTGGTCGTCATGTCGCTGGTCCCGAGGCGTCCGGCCCCTTGGCCGGCGCCCGCGCCGTCCGCGTCAGCCCTGAGACTGTCAGCTGGGTCGGACGTGCCCTATACTCCACCCCGCTCCAGTCAGGAGTCGCACCCCGGCCCGGCTGGCCGGCGCTCGCTCCGCATATCGGTCACATCCCCCTGATGCGCGCCCCTATTTCTAGCCTTACCGCCTTGCCCGGACAAGCGTCATGGCCGCCCGCCCGGCGATTTTAAGCGCCGCCGTACGCCTGGTCGACGGGCTCAGTCGGCTGTGCGCGTGGGCGGCGGCGGCGGCGTTCTTCGTCATCGGCGTGATCGTCGCCTACGAGGTGGCGATGCGCTACCTGTTCGCGGCGCCGACCCGCTGGGTCGAGGAGACCGCGAGCGTGCTCCAGATCTACGGCGTGTTCCTGGCCGCCGCCTGGCTGGTCGGCACCCGCGCGCACATCCGCATCTCGGTGGTCACCGCGCGGCTGCCCGCGCCGGCCCGGCTGTGGACGGCGCGCGCCGGCCTGGTGGCGGTGGCCGCGGTGGCGGCGGTCTCGGCGTGGTTCACGGTCGGGCTGATCGAGTTCTCGCTGGCGACCGGCCAGTACACCGACTCCACGCTTGCGCTGCCGATGTGGCTGTTGCAGGCGCCGGTCGCGGGCGGCCTTGCGCTTGCCGCGCTGCAGGCGCTGGCGACCGTCGCGGCGAGCTTCGCCGAGCCCGAGCGGCTGCTCGCCGAGGCCGACATGGGCGGGGCCTGAGGGGGTGGCCGGGGCGCTGGTACTGGCCGCGATGTTCGCGGCGCTGCTGGCCGGCATCGACGTCGCCTTCGCGCTTGCCGGGCTCGGCGTGGTGCTGTTGCTGCTCGCCGACTTCTCGCCGCTGATGATCCCGCAGGCGCTGATGTCGAGCATGGACAACTTCATCCTGCTGTCGGTGCCGCTGTTCATATTGATGTCCAACATCCTGCTGCGCGGCGGCGCCGGCGAGGACCTGTTCGGCGCCGTGCAAAGCTGGGTCGGCCACTGGCCGGGGGGGCTGGCGGTGGCGACCGTGCTGTCATGCGCGATCTTCGCCTCGATCTCGGGCTCGTCGGTGGCGACCTCGGCGACCATCGGCACGGTGGCGATCCCGGCCATGGTCACGCGCGGCTATCAGCGCCGGTTCACTTACGGCCTGCTCGCCGCCGGCGGCACGCTCGGCATCCTGATCCCGCCGTCGATCCCGATGATCATCTACGGTTTCGTCACCGGCGAGTCGATCATCGAGCTGTTCCTGGCCGGGATCGGACCGGGTGTCCTGCTCACGCTCATGTTCATCGCCTATGCCGTCGTCCGTGCCCGGCTCAAGCGGGACTACGTAGCGACGGCGCGCGCGGATGCCCGCCAGCGCATCGCCGCCAGCCGCCGCGCGCTGCCCGCGCTCGCGCTTGCCGTGCTGATCGTCGCCGGGATCTATTTCGGCGCCTTCACCCCGACCGAGGCGGCGGCGATCGGCTTTGCCGGCGCGCTGGTGATCACCATGGTGGTGAACCGCACGCTCAGGCCGGCCGACCTGGCGCCGATCGCGCTCGACTCGATGCGCACCTCGGTGATGGTGCTGTTCATCATCGCCGGCGCCAAGGTGTTCGGCCAGGCGATCACGCTCTACCAGATCCCCCAGGACGTGACCGCGGCGGTGGTCGGCGGCCTGGCCACTCCGGGCGCGTTCATCGTCGTCATCTGCGCGCTGCTGCTGGCGATGGGCTGCGTGCTCGAGACGCTGTCGATGATGCTGCTGATGCTGCCGGTGATCCAGCCGTCGCTGATCGGCCTCAACATCGACGCGATCTGGTTCGGAGTCATCTTCACCATGATGATCGAATGCGCGCTGATCACCCCGCCGGTGGGCCTGAACCTGTTCGTGATCCGCGCGGTCGCGGCCCAGGGCGGGCGCGTCGTGACCGTCGCCGACGTGGTCTACGGCACGCTTCCGTTCGTGGTCCTGATCCTGATCGCGGTGGCGATAACGACCGCCTTGCCCGATCTCGCCCTGTTCATCCCCCGTAGCCTTTGATCGCCCGCCGCCAGCCGGAGCCCCAGCCGGAGACCAAGCCATGTTCCAAGCCCCGCCCGAGATCGCGACCCGCGTGTTCTCGCGCCTGCCCGACTCGTTCCGCCGCCCCGGCACGCGCACCGCCTGGGCCGAGGTGATGACGCAGGGCGGCACCGTCGACAGCTTCCTCGAGGGCCCGTCGTTCGACCGCGACGGCAACCTGTACGTGGTCGACATCCCCTACGGGCGCGTCTTCCGCATCGATCCCGCCGGCGGCTGGACGCTGGTGTGCGAGTACGACGGCGAGCCCAACGGCCTCAAGTTCCACGCCGACGGGCGCGCCTTCATCGCCGACCACAAGCACGGCATCCTGCAGCTGGATGCGGAAAACGGCACGGTCAGCCCGGTCATCGACCGGCCCCGGCACGAGCGCTTCAAGGGCTGCAACGACCTGTTCTTCGCCGCCGACGGCACGCTCTACTTCACCGACCAGGGCCAGACCGGCCTCCACGATGCGACCGGCCGGCTGTATCGCCTCACGCCGGACGGCAGGCTCGACTGCCTGCTCGATGCCGTGCCGAGCCCAAACGGCCTGGTGACCAACCTCACCGAGACCATGCTCTACCTCGCGGTCACCCGCGCCAATGCGGTCTGGCGGGTGCCGATGCTGGCCGACGGCCGGCCGACCAAGGTCGGCACCTTCGTGCAGATGTCGGGCGGCCTCGCCGGGCCCGACGGCATGGCGCTCGACGAGGACGGCAACCTTGCGGTCGCCCATGCCGGGCTCGGCGCGGTGTGGCTGTTCAGCCGCTTGGGCGAGCCGCTGGCGCGGGTGCGCAGCTCGGCCGGGCTGATGACCACCAACCTCGCCTATGGCGGGGCGGACCGGCGCACGCTCTACATCACCGAGTCCGAGACCGCCACCGTGCTCGCCGCCGACATGCCGGTGCCGGGCCGGCGCATGTACGGCTAACGGCTGCGGTCTACGCGCGCGAGGAAGTCGCGCGCGACCTCGGCGGCCTCGCGCCCGTGGCTCAGCACCACGCCGTGGCGGGCGCGGTTGAACAGCCGCATCTCGGCGCCGGGCACACGTGCGTGGGTATCGGCGAGCACCGGCGGCGGCAGGAACGGGCTCGAATCGCCCGCGATCATCAGGCATGGCGTGGCGACGCGGCCGAGCTCCGCCGACAGGTCGACTTGGGCCAGCATGTCGCCCAGGTCGAGCACCACATGGGCGGCGCACGCCGCCTGGGTGCGGTGGAACCACTGCCAGGTGGCGTCGTCGAGCGCGCCCGGGGCGAAGCGCCGCTCCATCATCCGCTCCGACCACGCGCACATGCCGTTGGCCTCGACGAAGGCGCGCCATTCGCCCAGCCAGTCGACCGCGGCGCCGCGATGGGGCGCGGTGCAGGCGACGATGCTGTGCAGCCGCTCCGGGTGGTGGACGGCGAGGAAGTAGGCGAGCG
>DASWHU010000191.1:0-10009 GCA_036398035.1 Alphaproteobacteria bacterium
ATTACCGACTATCGTCAGCGCCAGCGGCGCGAGTTGCGCGGCGCACCAATGGCGCGCAGTTCCCTCGAGCAGATGATGAACCAGCTGCGCGAGGCCGGCCGCAAGGAAATCCCGATCGTCGTCAAGGCCGACGTCCAGGGCTCGGCCGAGGCGATCATCGGCTCGGTCGACAAGATCGGCACCGAGGAAGTCGGCGCCCGGGTCGTCCATGGCGGCGTCGGCGGCATCACCGAGTCCGACATCTCGCTGGCGACGGCCTCTGGCGCCATCGTCATCGGCTTCAACGTCCGCGCCAACAAGCAGGCCCGCGAGGCCGCCGAGCAGGCCGGCATCGAGATCCGCTACTACAACGTCATCTACGACCTGGTCGATGACATGAGGCAGGCCCTTTCGGGCATGCTGGCGCCGACCATCCGCGAGCATTTCCTCGGCAATGCGGAGATCCTGGAGGTGTTCAACGTCTCCAAGATCGGCAAGGTCGCCGGCTGCCGCGTCACCGAGGGCAACGTCCGGCGCGGGTCGCGCGTTCGCCTGATCCGCGACAACGTGGTCATCCACGACGGCAAGCTGTCGACCCTGAAGCGCTTCAAGGACGAGGTCCGCGAGGTGACCGCCGGCCAGGAATGCGGCATGGGCTTCGAGAACTATCAGGACATCAAGCAGGGCGACGTGATCGAGTGTTTCGACGTCGAGGAAGTCGCCCGCAGCCTTTAGCGCGCGGCGGGAGCCGGCCAGTGCCGGGCACCCCGCGCCTGAAGAGGGACCATGACATCGAAAAGCGGTCGCCCGCGGAGCCAGCGCCAGCTGCGCGTCGGCGAGCTCCTCCGACATGCCCTGTCCGAGATCATCGGGCGCGGCGACATCCGCGATCCGGCGCTGGACGGCGCCGCGGTCACCGTGCTCGAGGTCTCGGTCAGCCCCGACCTCAGGCATGCGATCGCCTACGTCATGCCCCTGGGCGGCATGCGCAAGGACGAGATCCTGCAGGCGCTCAGGCGCTCGCGCCGTTTCGTCCGCGGCCAGCTCGCCCGCGAGATCAAGCTGAAGTTCATGCCTGACGTCGACTTCCGGCTCGACACCACGTTCGACTATTCCGATTCCGTCCAGCGCCTGCTCCACGACCCGCGGGTTGCCCGCGACCTCGTGGACCCGGACCCAGAATAACCCGGAGCGACACGACCATGGCGCGCAGGAAGACCGGCCGTCCCGTCCACGGCTGGGTGATTCTCGACAAACCGGTCGGCATGACGTCGACGAGGGCCGTGAGCGCCGTGCGCCGCATCTTCGATGCCCGCAAGGCGGGTCACGGCGGCACCCTCGATCCGCTTGCCACCGGCCTGCTGCCGATCGCGCTGGGCGAGGCGACCAAGACCGTGTCCTTCGTCATGGACGGCGCCAAGACCTACCGGTTCACCGTCCGCTGGGGCATCGGGACCACGACCGACGACACCGAGGGCGAGCCGACCGCCACATCGGACGTCAGGCCGTCGCGCGCCGCCATCGAGGCGGTCCTGCCGCGCTTCGCCGGTACCATATCCCAGGTCCCGCCACGCTTTTCCGCCGTCAAGGTGGCCGGCGAGCGCGCCTATGACCTCGCCCGCGACGGCGGGGAGCCCGAGCTCGATGCGCGCGAGGTGCGGATCGACCGTCTCGACCTGGTCGAGATGGCGGGCGCCGACGAGACCGTGTTCGAGGCCGACTGCGGCAAGGGCACCTATGTGCGCTCGCTTGCCCGCGACCTGGGCCGGGCGCTCGGCACCTTCGCCCACGTGACCGCCCTGCGCCGGACCCGGGTCGCGGGCTTCGGCGAGGACGACATGATTTCGCTGGAAAAGCTGGAAGAGTTGAGCCATATTGCCGCCGGCCAAGAGACCTTGGCCGACGTGCTATGCTCCATGGAGACCGCGCTGGACGACATCCCGGCGTTGGCCGTAAGCGGAGCGGACGCGGCGCGCCTCATGCGAGGCCAGGCCGTAATCTTGCGCGGGCGGGACGCACCCATCCTTCACGGAACGGTACTTGTCGCATCGGGCGGTAATCCGGTGGCGCTTGCCGAAATGAAGCAGGGCGCGCTCCATCCCAAGCGCGTATTCAACCTCGCCGGCTGAACGCCGGCCAACGACAACGGAGTGCACGATGTCGATTACCGCGGAGCGCAAGAGCGCTCTCATCAAGGAATTCGCCACCAAGGACGGGGACACCGGCTCGCCTGAAGTGCAGGTCGCCATCCTGACCGAGCGGATCAAGAACCTCACCGATCATTTCAAGGGTCACGCCAAGGACAACCATTCCCGCCGTGGCCTGCTCAAGATGGTCAGCCAGCGCCGTAGCCTGCTCGACTACGTCAAGTCGCGTAACGAAGAGCGTTACCAGGATCTCATCAAGCGACTCGGCATCCGCCGCTAGTCGCAAACGCCGGCCATGCCCCCTCGTCGGGGGCGACGCCGATTCAGAAGGGGTGTCCGGCAATGGGGCCGGGCGCCATTCATCGCCCCGTATCGAATGCCGCTGTGGAAGTGGTTGAATCGCATCGAAGAGCGGCCCCGGGGCAGACAGGAAGAAGACATGTTCAAAATCCATCGTGAAGAAATCATGTGGGGCGGACGCCCGCTGGTCCTCGAGACCGGCCGCATCGCGCGCCAGGCCGACGGCGCCGTGCTGGTGACCTACGGCGAGACCACCGTGCTCGCCACCGCGGTCGCCGACCGCCAGCCCAAGCCCGGCCTCGATTTCTTTCCCCTCACCGTCAACTACCAGGAAAAGACCTATGCCGCCGGCAAGATCCCGGGCGGCTACTTCAAGCGCGAAGGCCGTCCGACCGAGAAGGAGACGCTGACCTCGCGCCTGATCGACCGGCCGATCCGGCCGCTGTTCGCCGACGGCTTCCGCAACGAGACCCAGATCATCTGCACCGTGCTGTCGCACGATCTGGAGAACGACCCCGACATCCCGGCGATGGTCGGCGCCTCGGCGGCACTGACCATATCGGGCATCCCGTTCCTGGGGCCGATCGGGGCCGCGCGCGTCGCCTATGTCGACGGCGTCCTCGTGGCCAACCCGACCCACGCCGAGCTCCAGGCGAGCGAGCTCGACCTGGTCGTCGCCGGCACCGCGAGCGGCGTGCTGATGGTCGAATCGGAAGCGCGCGAGCTCGCCGAGGAGGTGATGCTGGGCGCGGTGATGTTCGGCCACCGCGAGATGCAGCCGGTGGTCGGGGCGATCATCGAGCTGGCCGAGAGGTGCGCCAAGGAGCCGTGGGACCTGCCGTCCAAGCCCGACCTCGCGCCGACCCGGCGCCGGGTCGAGGAGATCGCGCGCGCCGAGCTCGAGCAGGCCTACGGCACGGTGGTCAAGCAGGATCGGGTGCAGCGGCTCGATGCGGTCCGCGGCCGAATCGCCGACGCGTTCGCCGCCGACGAGGCCGAGGCCCATACCGCCGGCGCGGTGCTCAAGAGCCTGGAGAAGGACATCGTGCGCGGCGCGGTGCTGGCCACCGGCCGGCGCATCGACGGCCGCGACACGCGCACCGTGCGCCCGATTCGGGCCGAGGTCGGCGTGCTGCCGCTGGCCCACGGCTCGGCGCTGTTCACCCGCGGCGAGACCCAGGCGCTGGTGGTCACCACGCTCGGCACCGGCCAGGACGAGCAGATCGTCGATGCGCTCGAAGGCGAGTACCGCCAGCACTTCATGCTGCACTATAACTTCCCGCCTTACTCGGTCGGCGAGGCGAGCTTCCTGCGCGGGCCCGGCCGGCGCGAGATCGGCCACGGCAAGCTCGCCTGGCGGGCGGTCAACCCGCTGATGCCGGCGAAGGAGAGCTTTCCCTACACCGTGCGCGTGGTCTCCGAGATCACCGAGTCCAACGGCTCCTCGTCGATGGCCACGGTGTGCGGGGCGTCGTTGTCGCTGATGGACGCCGGCGTGCCGATGAAGGCCCCGATCGCGGGCATCGCCATGGGCCTGATCAAGGACGGCGACAAGCACGTGGTGCTGTCCGACATCCTCGGCGACGAGGACCATCTCGGCGACATGGACTTCAAGGTCGCCGGCAGCGCGGCCGGGGTGACCTCGCTGCAGATGGACATCAAGATCACCGGCATCACCGAGGCGATCATGCGCGCCGCCCTCGACCAGGCGCGCGAGGGGCGCCTGCACATCCTGGACGAGATGGCCAAGGCGTTGTCGCGCTCGCGCGACCAGGTCAGCCAGAACGCGCCCCGCATCACCACGCTGACCATCCCGCGCGACAAGATCCGCGAGGTGATCGGCACCGGCGGCAAGGTGATTCGCGAGATCACCGAGACCACCGGCACCAAGATCGACATCGAGGACGACGGCACGATCAAGGTGGCGGCGACCACCTCGGAGGCGGGCGAGGCGGCGGTCAAGTGGATCCGCGACATCGTCGCCGAGCCCGAGGTGGGCGTGGTCTACGACGGCACCGTGGTCAAGGTGGTCGACTTCGGCGCGTTCGTGAACTTCATCGGCAACCGCGACGGCCTGGTCCACATCAGCGAGCTGGCGCCGAGGCGCGTGAAGACGGTGGGCGAGGTGGTCAAGGAAGGCGACAAGGTGAAGGTTAAGGTGCTGGCGATCGACGACCGCGGCAAGGTGCGGCTCAGCATGAAGGTGGTCGACCAGCACACCGGCGCCGCCGTCACCGACGAGGCGGTGCCGGGCTGAGCCCGGCTGCTGCCCGGGTCCGCCGCCGGGCCCGGGCGGTCAGCCGCCGTTGCCGGCGCCCGCGCGCGGCAGGTCGAGGGCATCGAGAATGCCGTCGACCACGATCTCGACCACCAGCGCGATGCGCCGCGGCGTGTACTCGCTCCAGCCGAGATTGCGCAGCACCAGCGGCCGGTTGCGCAGGAAGATCAGGCACTCGCCGAGCAGCGCATTGGTCAGGATGACGGTCTCCTCCTCGCCCGGCTCGCGGCCGGTGGCGGCGACCACCAGGTCGGCGAAGGCGTCGGTGAACGGCGCGAAGATCGCCTGATACAGGCGCTCGAAGGCGCCGGTCGGGTGGTCGATCTCGCGCAGGACCAGCCGCCACGGCCACTGCTCGGGCCCGCGCCCGAGGAGCGCGGTGAGCACCGCGCACACGAACGCCGATGCGGCGCGGGCGAGCTTCGCCCGGTCCGCGCCGGCGGCCGCGAGCTCGGCGCGCAGGCGCTGCTCGGCGCCGTCGATGAGCTTGCGCGTGTCGGCGATGGTGTAGTCGACGGCCTCGTTATAGAGGCCGTCCTTGCCGCCGAAATAGTAGGCGATCGCCGACAGGTTGGCGCCCGCGGTCTTGGTCAGCTCCCGGGTCGAGACCGCGTCCGGGCCGCGCTCGGCGAACATCATGCCGGCGGTGTGCAGCAGCCGCTCGCGGGCGCTGGTCGGGTCGGCGCACAGCGCGTCCAGGATCTGGTCGGTGGTTGGTTCCATGCTTGGCGCGCGACCTCGAGCCGGCCGGCGGCCATCATAGGCCAAACCGGTTCGGTCGGGAAACGTCCTGGAGGGGTGGCCTTTTCAGGGCGCTGGGCCATATAGGGGGGCGTGTTGAGGCGCGCGAGGAGACGTCGCGCCCGCCACTGCGAAGGTTCGTGTTGAAGGCTCTCAGCCCGATCGTGCTGTCCGGCCGGGACGTGATGCCGCTGGTCGAAGGCGGCAAGGGCATTTCCGTGTCCAACGGCCAGAGCTCGGGCGCCTGGGCCGCCGCCGGCGCGGTGGGCACGTTCTCCGGGGTCAACGCCGACGCGCTCGACGAGGCCGGCAACCTGATCCCGGTGGTCTATCACGGCCGCACCCGCCGCGAGCGCCATGAGGAGCTGATCGCCTACGCCATCCGGGGCGGCATCACCCAGGCGCGCATCGCCCACGAGCAGTCCTGCGGCGAGGGCCGCATCCACATGAACGTGCTGTGGGAGATGGGCGGCTCGGAGCGGGTGCTCGAGGGCGTGCTGACGGGCGCGCGCGGGCTGATCCACGGCGTCACCTGCGGCGCCGGCATGCCCTACCGGATCGCCGAGATCTCGGCCCGCCACGGCGTCTACTACTACCCGATCGTATCGTCGGCGCGGGCGTTCCGGGCGCTGTGGAAGCGCGCCTACCACAAGTTCCCCGAATGGCTCGGCGGCGTCGTCTACGAGGACCCGTGGCTGGCCGGCGGCCACAACGGCATCACCAACAGCGAGGACCCGCAGACGCCCGAGGATCCCTATCCGCGCGTGCTCGCGCTGCGCCGCATGATGTGCGAGTTCGGCATCGGCGCGACGCCGATCTTCATGGCCGGCGGCGTGTGGTACCTGCGCGAATGGGACGACTGGATCGACAATCCCGAGCTCGGCCCGATCGCGTTCCAGTTCGGCACCCGGCCGCTGCTGACCCAGGAGAGCCCGATCTCGGACGCCTGGAAGCAGCGGCTGCGCGACCTCAAGCCGGGCGACATCAGCCTCAACCGGTTCAGCCCGACCGGCTTCTGGTCATCGGCGGTGAACAACGAGTTCCTGGCCGAGCTCCGCGCGCGCGCGGCGCGCCAGGTCGCCTACACCACCGAACAGGTCGGCGAGCACCGCATCCCGTTCGAGATCGGGCCGCGCAAGCGAATCGCCTATCTGACCGAGCCCGACGCCGAGCACGCCGCGCAATGGTACGCCGAGGGCTTCACCGAGGGCTTGCGCACGCCCGACAGCACGCTGGTGTTCGTGACCCCCGAGAAGGCGGCCGAGATCCGCCGCGACCAGGTCGAGTGCATGGGCTGCCTGAGCGCCTGCAACTTCTCGAACTGGGCGCAGAACGACCACCACACCACCGGCCGGAAGACCGATCCGCGCAGCTACTGCATCCAGAAGACGCTTCAGGACATCGCCCATGGCGGCGACATCCGCACCCAGCTGATGTTCGCCGGCCACGGCGCCTATCGTTTCGCCACCGATCCGTTCTACTCCAACGGCTTCATCCCGACCGTGCGCGAGCTGATCGAGCGCCTGCAGACCGGCCACTGAGCGCGCGAAAGCGGTTTGTATTCCACCGCTGCATCGACTATTTTATATCCAGTCTAAACAACGCCGGGCCCCGGTCGACCATGACCCGACCCCACGCGGACCCCGATCTGGCGTCGCTGCTGCGCGCAGCCGGCCTGCGGCCGACCAGCCAGCGGCGCGCGCTCGCGCGCCTGCTGATCGAGGGCGGGCCGCGCCACCTCACCGCCGAGCTGCTGCACGCCGAGGCGCGCGCGCGCAAGCTCAAGGTGTCGCTCGCCACCGTCTACAACACGCTGCACCAGTTCACCGAGGCGGGCCTGGTGCGCGAGCTGGTGGTCGACGCCGGGCGCGCCTACTTCGACACCAATACCAGCCACCACCACCACTTCTACGACGAGAGCGACGGCCGGCTGATCGACATCCCGGGCGATTCGGTGGCGGTGAGCGCGTTGCCGGTGCCGCCGCCCGGCAACGAGATCAGCCGGGTCGACGTGGTCGTGCGCCTGCGCCGCAAGCGCGCGCAGCCGGCCGGCTGACGCCGCCCGCGACCAAACGTACAAATCGTTCTTAGAACAGTTCCAATCTATTGACAGGCTCGCGGCCGGGGCGCATATAGGCGGGTGCGCGCGTGCGCGCGCCGTATCCGCACCACCCATTTTGCAGGAGGGAGATCATGGCGAAACTGGCCGGCAGCAAGACCGAGCAGAACCTCAAGGACGCCTTCGCCGGCGAGTCGATGGCCAACCGGCGCTACCTGTTCTTCGCCCAGAAGGCGGACGTCGAGGGCTTCAACGACGTCTCGGCGGTGTTCCGCTCGACCGCGGAAGGCGAGACCGGGCACGCCTTCGGCCACCTCGAGTACCTGATCGAGGTCGGCGACCCCGCCACCGGCAAGGCGATCGGGGATACGTCGAAGAACCTGAAGGCGGCGATCGCGGGCGAGACCCACGAGTACACCGACATGTATCCGGGCATGGCGAAGACCGCCCGCACCGAAGGCTTCGAGGAGATCGCGGACTGGTTCGAGACCCTGGCCAAGGCCGAGAGGTCGCACGCCGGGCGGTTCCAGAAGGCCCTCGCCGCGATGGACTGAGCGCCGCGGCCGGCGGCGGACGGTGCCGGGGCGCGCCCCGCCCCGCCCGCCCCGCGCGCGGCCACAGCGCCGCTGACGATCCTGCCCCCAAGGTCCGAGGAGCTTGCCATGGAAGGCGGCCTGAACGCCCCGGTCCGCCACCCGATCCGCTACCGGGACCCGGACTTCCACGATGCCGACAAGCTCGATGCCGAGCTCAGGCGGGTGTTCGACGTCTGCCACGGCTGCCGGCGCTGCTTCAACCTGTGCGACTCGTTCCCGCGCCTGTTCGACCTGATCGATTCGTCCGAGACCGGCGAGCTCGACTCGGTCGACAGCGCGGACTTCGCCCGCGTGGTCGGGGCGTGCACGCTGTGCGACATGTGCTTCATGACCAGCTGCCCCTACGTGCCGCCGCACGAGTTCGACATCGACTTCCCGCATCTGATGCTGCGCTATCGATCGGCGGAGCTGGCCAAGGGCAAGCTCGGCGTCATCGACCGCGAGCTGACCAAGACCGACCGCAACGGCCGCCTCGCCGGCGCCGTGGCGCCGCTCGCCAACTGGACCACCGATACCCGCAACCGGCTCACCCGCCCCGCGCTCGAGGCGCTGGCCGGCATCCACCGCGACGCCGCGCTGCCGCGCTTCCATGCCCGCAGCTTCGCCAAGCGCGCCAAGCAGGCGCCGCCGGCGGTGAACGCCGCGGCACCGGCGCACGGGCGCAAGGTGGCGCTGTTCTCGACCTGCTTCGCCAACTACAACAACCCCGACATCGCCATGGCGGCGCTCAAGGTGCTGGCGCATAACGGCGTCGAGGTCGAGGTCGCCTATCCCGGCTGCTGCGGCATGCCGCAGCTCGAGCACGGCGACTTCGCCGAGGTGGCCCAGCGCGCGACGCGAATCGCGCCCATGCTCGGCGCCTGGATCGACCGCGGCTACGACATCGTCGCGCCGGTGCCGAGCTGCGCGCTGATGCTCAAGTTCGAGTGGCCGCTGGTGGTGCCCGGCGACGCCGCGGTCAAGCGGCTGGCCGAGCATACCGCCGACATCACCCAGTACGTGGTCGACATCGCCCGCACCGAGGGCCTGGCCGACGGCCTCGAGCCGCTCGACGGCGGCGTCGCGGTCCACCTCGCCTGCCATGCGCGCGCCCAGAACATGGGCGCCAAGGCGGTCGAGATGCTCAGGCTGATCCCCGACATCGAGCTCGAGGTGATCGAGCGCTGCTCGGGCCACGGCGGCTCGCTCGGGATCAAGACGGAGTTCTTCGAGGTCGCGCTCAAGGTCGGCCGGCCGGCGGCGCGCAAGGCGCTGCAGGCGGGCAAGGCCTACCTCGCCTCGGAATGCCCGCTGGCAGCCGAGCACCTGCGCCAGGGCATCGAGCGGCTGGCCGAGGACGCGCCGGTGCCGGCGCATGCCTGGCACCCGATCGAGCTGCTCGCGCGCGCCTACGGCCTCGCGGACGAGTGACCGCCATGGCCAGGCACAAGCTCGCCCGCGCCGACATCCTGCCGATGGCCGAGTTCGCCAAGGTCAGGCGCGACCGCCGGCGCGCGCTGGCCGAGGTCAAGCGGCACCGCCGCGTCGCCGTCGGGCCGCATGCCACGTTCTACTTCGAGAACCGCGACACCATCTGGATGCAGGTGCACGAGATGCTGTTCATCGAGCGCGGCGGCGAGGCGCAGATCGCCGGCGAGCTCGAGGCCTACAACCCGCTGATCCCGAACGGCCGCGAGCTGGTCGCGACAGTGATGTTCGAGATCCCGGACGTGGCCCTGCGCCGGCGCGTGCTCGCCGCCCTGGGCGGCGTCGAGGAGACCATCGAGCTCACCGTCGCCGGCCAGGCGATCAAGGGCGAGGCCGAGCGCGAAATCGACCGCACCACCGCCGAAGGCAAGGCGTCCGCGGTCCATTTCGTCCACTTCCCGTTCACCCCCGCCCAGATCGCCGCGTTTCGCGACCCCAAGGC
>DASWHU010000192.1:0-10794 GCA_036398035.1 Alphaproteobacteria bacterium
TCGAGGCCGGCCGGGTCGCGGTCGACACCGAGACCACCTCGCTCGATGCCATGCGCGCGAAGCTCGTCGGCGTGTCGCTGTCGATCGAGCCGGGGCGCGCGTGCTACGTGCCGCTCGGCCACCGCCCGCCCGACGGCGAGCTGATCCCCGGGCTTGACCCGGGGACCGAGGCGCCGGCGCAGATCCCGCTCGATGATGCGCTCGCCGTGCTCAGGCCGCTGCTCGAGGACCCCTCGGTGATGAAGGTTGGCCAGAACCTCAAATACGACATGCTGGTGCTGGCGCGCCCGCCCTACAACATCGACATCGCCCCGTTCGACGACACCATGCTGATGTCGTTCGTGCTCGACGCGGGTGCCCACGGCCACGGCATGGACGAGCTCAGCACGCTCCATCTCGGCCACACGCCGATCCCGATCAAGGACCTGATCGGCACCGGCAAGTCGCAGATCACCTTCGACCTGGTGCCCCTCCAGCGCGCCTGCGAGTACGCGGCCGAGGACGCCGACGTGACCTTGCGCCTCGACCACGTGCTCAAGCCGCGGCTGGTCGCCGAGCACCTGGTCGGCGTCTACCAGACGCTCGAGCGCCCGCTGGCGCCGGTGCTGGTGGCGATGGAGCGCCGCGGCATCAAGGTCGACAAGGCTGCGCTGCACCGGGCCTCGCGCGACTTCGCGCACCGCATCGCGGCGCTCGAGGAGGAGGTGTTCAAGCTCGCCAGGCACAGCTTCCAGATCGCCTCGACCAAGCAGCTCGGCGAGGTGCTGTTCGAGGAGATGGGCCTCGCCGGCGGCAAGAAGGGCAAGACCGGCGCCTACGGCACCGACGCGGGCGTGCTCGAGGACCTCGCCGCCCAGGGCCACGATTTGCCCGCGCGGGTGCTCGACTGGCGCCAGCTCACCAAGCTCAAGAGCACCTACTCCGACACCCTGGTCGAGCAGATCAACCCCGACACCGGGCGGGTGCACACGTCTTACGCCATGGCCGGCGCCGCCACCGGCCGGCTCAGCTCGACCGACCCCAACCTCCAGAACATCCCGGTGCGCACCGAGGAAGGGCGCAAGATCCGGCGCGCGTTCGTCGCCGATGACGGCTTCCGGCTGATCAGCGCCGATTACTCGCAGATCGAGCTGCGCCTGCTCGCCCACGTCGCCGGCATCGAGGCGCTGCGCCAAGCGTTCCGCGACGGCGCCGACATCCACGCGCTGACCGCGGCGCAGGTGTTCGGCGTCGCGGAAAAAGACATGGACCCGCTGATGCGCCGGCGCGCCAAGACCATCAATTTCGGCATCATCTACGGCATCAGCGCGTTCGGCCTCGCCCGCCAGCTCGGCATCGGCCAGGGCGAGGCGCGTGCCTATATCGACGCCTATTTCGACCGCTATCCCGGCATCCGCGCCTACATGGACGAGACCAAGGCGTTCGCCCGCGCCAACGGCCACGTGCGCACCATCTTCGGGCGCCGTTGCCACCTGTCCGGGATCAACGACCGCAACCCGGCGCGGCGCGGCTTCGCCGAGCGCCAGGCGATCAACGCGCCGCTGCAGGGCTCGGCCGCCGACATCATCAAGCGCGCCATGATCCGCATGCAGCCGGCGCTTGATGCGGCGAACTTGAGCGCGCGCATGCTGCTCCAGGTCCACGACGAGCTGGTGTTCGAGGTGCCGGAAGGCGAGGTCGAGGAGACCGCGGCGGTGGTCAAGCAGGTCATGGAGCACGCCGCCCTGCCGGTGCTCGAGCTCAGCGTGCCGCTGACCGTCGACGTCGGCGTCGGCGACAACTGGGACCAGGCGCACTGACCGACGGATAGCCGTCATGCCGGCCAAGCGCCGGGAAACCGGCGCGCCGAGCCGGCATCCATCGTGCCACACGTACCGCCGAATGGACCCCGGCTCTTCGGCCGGGGTGACGCCAGGGTCAAGCCGCGGGGTCGCGCCTCACAGGAACAGGGTCAGCACGCCGGTGTGGGTGTAGACGCGGTCGTGGCAGATCTCGCCGTTGGCGTAGAAGCCGACCAGCGGCAGCGGCCCGATCGCGTCCTGGATGGCCTTGGCCTCGACCGCGCCGGGGCCGAACAAATGCGGGCCGCGGGCGAGGCACGAGACGTAGAGCGCGCCCCGCGCCGGCGCCGTGAGGCGCGCCTTGAGGCGGGCCAGCATGCGCGCCAGGTCCTCGACCGCCGACGCGCGGTCGCGGCGGCAGAACATCATCCGCTCGCCGTGCGTGAGCTCGGCGGCGACGGCGACCACGCCGGCCCCGGGATCGATGCCGAATATGTTGCGCACTAGGTAGTCGCCGGTGTCGGAGCCGGCCACCGGCAGGGCGGCGAACACCTCGCCCGCGCCGCCCGCGCGCGAACGCGACAGGATTTCGCCCGCCTCGTCGAGGAACACCTCGAGCGCGGGGCGGCCGTCGAGCTCGGCGACCAGGTGCGCGTCGCACAGGGTCACCTCGTGCGCCGGCCCGATCGGGATGCAGCCCTGGGTGAGCCCGGTCGCGACCGGCACCGCCGCCGCGCAGGCGAGGCCGGTGAGCGGCGCGCCCGCTTGCGCCGGCGCGCCGACCCGGGCGCCGTCGGGCAGCACCAGGCCGCCGACCAGGAAGCCGCCGCCGCTCGCGCGCGCGATGCAGTGCTCGAGGTCGGGGCTGCGGCTGTCGCCGTGGACGATGCCGAACGGCATGCCGGGCGGCAGCGCGGCATCGATCGGCGCGATCGCATCGGCGGGCAAGGCCGCGCACATCACCGCCAGCGCCGGCGCGCCAATGTAATCGGTGTCGCCGGCGAGGATGCCGTGGCCGGTGGCGCCGGTCCAGGTGGCGATGCCGGTGCGCTCCCTGAGCCAGGCGACGATGTCGCCCAGGCGGCCGGCGAGCGCGTCGGTGGCGTAGACCAGCCCGAGCGTGTCGCCGGCGCCGGCGCCGATCTGGTCGAGGCAGCGGCCGGCGGCCGCGCGCCAGTCGCCGGCGGCGGCGTGGCCGACCTTGAACGCCGCAGCGGCCGACATGCCGGTCGTTCCCTCCTGCCGGTGCAGTGGCGACTGCGCCTTAGCACCGCCGTGCGCGTGCCGCAAGCGCTCCCGTCGGGCGCTCCCGCCCCCAACTCATCGCCGGCGATAGCGGGCGCACGCCTGCAAGCACCTGACCTATGTGCTAGTATTGGCGGTGGTCGCCCATGGAGAACCCGAACATGCGAGTTTGCTCGGTTGGTAGTTAATGGTGTGAACATGAGGGGGTTACTTGTAGTTCTCTCCGCCAGCCTGCTCCTGGTCGGCGCGGCGACGGCCCAAACGGTAGATGATTTTTCAATCGATCAAAGGCGGGAGCTAACTGTTTTTGGAATCCGCGGCGGGCTCGGCATTGTGGTGGGTCCTGGCGACCTCCATGAAGTACCCTCTGGAGGTGATTTGGAGACAATGATAGCGACCGGCCTGAATGGGAATGGTTTCCTATGTGCTTCAATTAGTGAAATCCGGGCGCTCAGCCTCCGGGGCAAGTACGAAGTAACCTGCGTGGCTTACCGTGGCGGCTCCGGCACGAAGACCTACGTCATCGATGCGTTAACTGGTGTCGCGTTTGAGCAATAAGTGTTGAATGCGCCAAACTACTCAGCGGTCTGCGCTGGCGAGACGCGGGCGGCTGATTTAGGCTCGCAGGGCAATCATGTCGATGGGTGGTGGCAGATGCGCCGCATTGCAGTGCCGTTGATCGTGATGTCGGTGGCCGCGGCGGCCGTGCCCGGGGCGCGCGCGGTCGAGGTCGAGGACGTGCTGCGCGCGCTGGTGCGGGTCGAGGCCGAGATCCCCTCGGACGCGCGCACCGCCGCGTTCCTCGGCACCCGGCGCGAGGCGAGCGGGGTGGTGATCGACGACGCCGGCCTGGTGCTGACCATCGGCTACATCATCCTCGAGGCGATGTCGGCGACGGTGACCGACGCCGACGGGCTCGAGGTGCCCGCGGACGTGGTCGCCTACGACTACGACTCGGGCTTCGGGCTGTTGCGCGCCATCCGCCCGATCGCCGGCGCGCCGCTCAGGCTCGGCGACTCGGACCGCCTCGGCCCGGGCGACCCGGCGCTGGTGGTCGCCGCCGGCGGCGCCGCCGCAATTCTGCCGGTGCGCATCACCCGGCGCGATCCGTTCGCCGGCTGGTGGGAGTACCTGCTGGAGAGCGCCATCTACACCGCCCCGGCGCACCCCGCTTGGTCGGGCGCGGCGCTGGTCGGGGCGGACGGGCGCATGCTCGGCATCGGCTCGCTTCGTCTGGACGATGCCGGCCCCGGCGGCGCCGAGGAATCCGGCAACCTGTTCGTGCCGATCAACCTGTTGAAGCCGATCCTGGGCGAGCTGCTCGCCGAGGGGCGCCGGGCGGCGGCGCCGAGGCCGTGGATGGGGCTGTTCACCCGCGACATCGCCAGCCATGTGGTGGTGATGCGGGTGATCGAGGACGGCCCCGGCGCGCGCGCCGGGGTCCAGGAAGGCGACGTGATCGCCGAGGTCGACGGCCGGGCGGTCGCCGACATGGCCGATTTGTTCCGCAAGGTATGGGCGCTCGGCGAGGCCGGGGTCGAGGTGCCGCTGACCGTGGCGCGCGGCCCGGCGCGCCAGCGCATCGTGGTGCGCTCGTCCGACCGCTACCGCTACCTCAAGCTCGACCCGAGCTACTGAGCGGCAGCCGAGCGGGCGAATAGCCGCTATTGGTTGCACCCGCGCCGCCGGCTGGCGTACCGTCTGGCGCCCGGCGGTGCGGCCTGCGTCCGCGGGCCCGTGCAAAGACAACAAGACGACGACCACACAGGGGGTCCATGGCCAAGTCCGGTGCCGCCGCCAAGCGGGTGTCGAACGACCGCCAAGCGCCCTCCGCCAGGCAGCTGCTCAGCGCCAGCGCGGTCACGCTGCACCAGCTGCGCATCTTCTGGGCGGTGGCCCAGGCGCGGTCGTTCACCAAGGCGAGCAAGCTCCTGGACCTCGCCCAGCCGTCGCTGTCGCAGCAGATCTCGAAGCTCGAGGAGGAGGTCGGCGCCCAGCTGTTCAGCCGCTCGCGCAACGAGATGCAGGTGACCGACGCCGGCCGCTTCCTGTTGCGCAAGGCCGAGCTGATCCTGTCCAGCGTCGACGAGGCGCTGGTCGGGCTGGCCGAGTTCGCCGCCGGCAGCCGCGGCGTGATCGCGGTCGGCGCGCTGAGCTCGATCGCGCGCAACGTGCTGCCGGCGGCGATGCGGCTGTTGAGCGAGCGGTTCCCCGAGGTCGAGATCGACATCCACGAGACCGCGCCCGCCGAGGCGGTCGACCTCTTGTACGGGCGCCGGCTCAACGTCGCCCTGCTGGCGACCGATTCCGCGGCCGCGTCGGGGACCTCGTTCCATCGCACCACGGTGCTGTCGGACCCGTACGTGCTGGCGGTGCCGCCGGGCCTCGACCTTGCCCGGGTGCAGGACGTGGAGACCGACCTCGGCCCGGCAGAGCGCGCGGTGGTCAACAGCACCATCCAGTTCAACTTCGGCAACCAGCACAAGAAGCGCATCGAGGAGTGGTACCAGCACGTCCTGCCCCACTACCGGGTGGTCGCCCAGTCGCGCACCTACGAGGTGGCGCTGTCGTTGGTCCAGGAGGGGCTGGGGGTGGCGGTGGTGCCGGCGCTGACCGCGAGCCTGGGGGCGGAGCGCGCGTTCGACATCACCCTCTACCGCACCACGCTCCCCGACCGCGACGTGGTCGCGCTGACCCCGTCGCAATATGCCCGCACCGAGCCCTATGCGAGCTTCCTGAGGGTGCTGCGCGAGTCCGGCCGGCAGATCAAGCTGCCGGCGATCGAGCCGCTGCCGCCGCTGCTGAAGGCGCTCTAGCCGCCCGGCCGCGGCGCCGGCGCCGGCGGCGATAAGAAAAATCAATAGCGGCTATAGAGTGCGCCCGCGGCGGCGGCGGGTAGGGTGTGGGCGCGGGTTGTCGCGCGGCGAGACGTGCGATCCCTCGAGAAAAGCGGTCATGTGACCGGTTTGATCCAGGCCTGGGAGGCGAACTCATGTGGACGAAGCCAGTTGTGGTTGAAGTGGCCGTTGGTCTCGAAATCAACTGCTACGCCTGCGCCGACCTCTAACGGACGCGCACATATAGCCGTTTTTTAAGGCCGCCGGCTCCGCAAGGAGCCGGCGGTTCCGTTTTTGCGCCCGGCGCCGATCCGGCCGCGATCCGGGCCGTGGCCGGCCGGCAAACGTTGGGGCAGCGATAATCGCACTCGGGGGCTATACTCGCGGCCTGGGGAGGGCACCGCCAAGGGAGGTCACAGATGAAAGGACTGACAGCAATCGTCGGCGCGATCGCACTGATCGTCGGGGTCGTGGTCGGCAAGTTCCTGATTCCGTCGGGCGGCGAGGGGATGCAGGTCGCCGAAACGCCGGCGGCCGAGCCGAGCGCGCCGGCGCCGCTGGCCGCCGCGGGCGGCGACAAGCCGGTTCGCTTCAAGATGGCCAGCAGCTTTCCGGGCGAGCTGGTCCAGCTCGGCGACCAGGGCCGCCGGCTCGAGCAGCGCATCAAGGCGCTGTCCGACGGCAACATGGAGTTCAAGTTCTACGAGCCCGGCGCGCTGGTGCCGGCGCTCGAGATCTTCGATGCGGTCTCGTCGGGCTCGATCGACGCCGGCTGGACCGCGTCGGGCTACTGGGCCGGCAAGATCCCGGCGCTGCAGTTCTTCACCGCGGTCCCGTTCGGGCCTTATGCCGGCGAGACGGTGGCGTGGCTGTTCTATGGCGGCGGCGCGGACCTGTGGGAGGAGCTCTACAAGCCGCACAACATCCTCTCGATGCCGTGCAACCTGCTCGCGCCCGAGGGCTCGGGCTGGTTCCGCAACGAGATCAACTCGGTCGAGGACCTGAAGGGCCTCAAGATGCGATTCTTCGGGCTGGGGGCGAAGGTGATGGAGAAGCTCGGCGTCTCCACCCAGCTGCTCGCCGGCGGCGACATCTTCCCGGCGCTCGAGCTCGGCACGATCGATGCCACCGAGTACTCGATGCCGGCGATCGACCTCGACCTCGGCTTTCACCAGGTGGCCAAGCACTACTACTTCCCCGGCTGGCACCAGCCGACCAGCGTCGGCGAGCTGATGATCAACCTCGACAAGTGGAACGGCATGACCACCCATCAGCAGGAGATCGTCAGGTCGGCGTGCAAGGAGAACATGCTGAACGGCCTCGCCCAGGGCGAGGCGATCCAGTTCAAGGCGCTCCAGGAGCTGCAGTCGAAGGGCGTCATCCTGCACCGCTGGTCGCCCGAGATCCTCGATGCGCTGCGCACTGCCTGGGGCGAGGTGGTTGCCCAGGAAGCGGCCAACGACAAGGACTTCGCCCGCGTCTGGGCGTCGCTGAGCGAGTTCCGCGACGGCTACAAGCTGTGGGCTGAGTACGGCAACATGTAGCCGCGCCCGCCGCCGCGCCACCCCGGCCGGCCGCCCTGCGGCAGCCGGGGTGGGCGCTACTGGCCGGCGAGCGCCGCGCCCTCGGGCGCGCTGCGGGTATCGACCGTGACCACCACCGACATGCCGGGCAGCACGCGCCCGTCGAGCTCGGGCGGCAGGTCGTAGACGATCTTGATCGGGATGCGCTGCACCACCTTGATGAAGTTGCCGGTGGCGTTCTGCGCCGGCAGCAGGCTGAACTCGGCCGCGCTCGCCGGCGCCAGGCTTTCGATACGCCCGATCAGCACGTGATCGGGGAAGGCGTCGACGCGCATCACCGCTTCCTGGCCGATCCTGAGCCGCTGGAGCTGGGTCTCCTTGAAGTTGGCGACCACGTAGGTGCCGTCGAGCGGCACCACCGACATCATCGGCCAGCCGGCTTCCATGTACATGCCGCGCTCGACCCGCTGGTTGCCGATCTTGCCGGCGACGGGGGCGACGATCACCGTGTCGGAGAGCGCGATCTCGGCCCGGTCGAGGCCTGAGCGCGCCCGCGCCACCTTGGCCTCGAGCCGGGTGATCTCGGTCTCGAGCTGGTGGATCTCGCTGTCGATCACCGGCACCTCGTCGCGCGCCGCGGCAAGCTCGGCCTGGGCGCGGCGGACGTCGGCCTCCATGGTCTGCTGCGCGGTCGCCACCGCCTCGTATTTCTGCCGGCTGCCGGTCTTGCGCTCGAGCAGCTGGCGGTAGCGCTCGACCTCGCGCGCCGCCTGCTCGGCCTGCGCCTTGGCGGCGTCCAGGCGGGCGTCGGCCTGGGCGATCAGCGACTGCTGCAGGCGCCGGCGCGCGCGGGCGTTGTCGACCGCGGCGCGGCCGATCGCGACCTCGGCCGCGGCGGCGCCGGCGTCGGCGCGGGCCTCGTCGACGTCGGTCTCGAAACGGTCGGCGCGGAGCGTCACCAGCGGCTCGCCCGCGGCCACCGTCTGGTTGCCGTCGACGTGCACTTCCTCGACATAGCCGTCGACCCGGCTTGAGATCGCGGTGATGTCGCCGCGCACATAGGCATTGTCGGTGGTGATGACGTACTGGCGCAGCTGCCACCACTCGACGCCGTAGGCGCCGCCGCCGAGAACGGCGCCGGCGAGGACCATGCTGAACAGGGTGGCGCGAAGTTTCTTCATCGGTTCGTGGCTCGGCCTGCTCCAGCCCCCTCGGGGCCGCGGCGCCTCGCCCAGTGGTGGTAAGTATGGCCCCGGCGGGAGCGGATGTGAACGCCCGCGCCTGCAACCCAGCCCTGCGCTGGCGCCGGATCACGGCCGGTTCCGGCGCGGTTTGCGTCGCCGGCGCACAGGGCGTAGGTTTGCCGGGCGCCCGCAGCCCCTATGTCGCTGGTGAGGCGAAGGAACGCCGGTGATGACCGCGATCGACCGATCCCTGACCGCCGACGCGCTGGCCGCGCGCGTGCCGGACGGCGCCAGCATCGTCATGCCCACCGACGCCAATGGCGTGCCGATGGCCGTGGTGCGCGCGCTGATCCGCCGCGGCGCGCGCCATCTGCACCTGATCGGCGGCCCGACCAGCGGCCTGCACGCCGACCTGCTGATCGGCGCCGGGGCCTGCGACAGCATCGAGACCGCGGCGGTATCCTTGGGCGAGTTCGGCGGGGCGCCGCGCTTCCGCGCCGCCGTCGAAAGCGGCCGGCTGCGGATCCTCGATACCACCTGCCCGGCGCTGCACGCGGGCCTCCAGGCGGGCGAGAAAGGCATCCCGTTCATGCCGCTGCGCGGCCTGATCGGCTCCGACCTGGTCGGCGTGCGCGACGACTGGCGGGTGATCGACAACCCGTTCGCCGACGGCGAGGACGCCGTCGTGCTGCTGCCCGCGATCGTTCCCGACGTCGCCCTGATCCACGCCGCCTGCGCCGATTCCGAGGGCAATGTCTGGATCGGCCTCAGGCGCGAGGCGATGTGCATGGCGCGGGCGGCGCGGCGCACCCTGGTCACGGTCGAGGCGTCCCGCGCCGGCAGCCTGTTCGACGACCCGGCGCTCGCCGCCGGCACCCTGCCCGCGCTCTACGTCGAGGCGGTGGCGGAGTGCGCGCGGGGCGCATGGCCGCTCGCCTTCGCCGACCATTACGGCGCCGACGGCGCGCATCTCAGCGCCTATGCCCAGGCGGCGCGCAGCGACGACGGCTTCCGCGCCTATCTCGACCGCTACGTACTCGCCGAGCCGGCGGCAGCGGCCGAGTAGCCGCCGGCCCGCACGATGGCCGAGGCGTTCGCCGGCCGCGCGCTGCTGATCGCGGCGCTCGCGCGGCGGTTGCCCGCTGCCGGCCACGTCGTGGTCGGCGCGATCTCGCCCTTGCCGGCGGCGGCGGCGCTGCTCGCCGAGCGGCGCGCGCGCGGTGCGCTCAGGGTGACCATCCTCGGCAGCGCCCGCCACTATCGGTTCAGCGACGGCGGGGTCGAGCTGTTCGATGCCGCCGGACGCGGGCGCATCGACGTGTTCTTTCTCAGCGGCGGCCAGATCGACGGCCAGGCCAACATCAACCTGGTCGGCACCGGCACCTATCCCAACGCCACCACCCGCTTTCCCGGCTCGTTCGGCTCGGCCTACCTCTATTACGTGGTGCCGAAGGTGATCCTGTTCCGCGAGGAGCACAGCCTGCGGGTGCTGGTGCCCAAGGTCGACTTCGTCAGCGCCCCCGGCACCAGCCCGCCCGGGGTGTGGCGGCCGGGCGGGCCGAGCGCGCTGGTCACCGGCAAGGCGGCGTTCGCCTTCGATCGCGCCCGCGCCCGCTTCCGCCTCGAATCCGTCCATCCCGGCGAGACGGTGGAGTCGATCATCGCCGCCACCGGCTTCGACTTCGACCGTCCCGCCCGGGTGGCGACCACGCCGGTCGCGACCGCGGACGAGATCGCGGCCATCCAGGGCCCGGTGCGCGCGGCGCTCGCCCCCACCTACCCCGAGTTCGCCGCCGCGCTGGCACCGGCCGGCGCCGCGGCCGAGGCCTGATCGGCGCCGAAATCGCCCTATATTGAGGTCCGCGGCCGCAATCTTGCGACGCGGAGGCACCCGGACCATGGCGACCAAGAGCCAGCCAACCTCGGCGATGGGCCTCGGGCGCATGGCGCTGCTGATCGGCGGCGGCGTCGCCATCATCGTCGGCGGCACGCTGCTCGCGCTCAATGCCGGCACCAGGCGGGTTGAGACCTTCGGCCTCTCCGGCCTGGTCGAGGGCGGGCGCGGGGACGCCGACCGGCCGCTGACCCCGCTCGAGCAGGCGCGCCGCAGCTTCAACGACCAGTACGACGTCACGCCCGAGCCGCGAAACCCGGAGGCGGCGGGCACCAAGCTGATGCTGCGCGCGGTCGCCGAGCTCAATGCGCGCGAGCGCGACATCAAGAT